>DATCCP010000174.1:0-2223 GCA_036511215.1 Candidatus Krumholzibacteriaceae bacterium | reverse complement strand
CGTTCGCGCCCAGTCGAAGGACCTTCTCGATAACGTGCGGCGGAAGCTCGAGATCTGGGACGTGCCGGCAAAGGAGATCGACGGCCTCCTCGCCTCGGGCTCGACGAGCCGCACCGTCACGTTCCGCAGTCCCGCGACGGGCTTCATCGTCGAGAAAAGCGCCGTCGAAGGCGCCTCCGTTGCCGCCGGCGAGCGCCTCTTCCGCATCGCCGATCTTTCGACGCTCTGGCTCGACGCGCAGGTGTACGCAAGCGACCTGTCCTTCATCGCGGTCGGCCAGAAGGCAACGGCGACGGTTCAAGGCGGCCAGTCGAAAACGCTCTCCGGAGAGGTCGTCTTCATCGACCCTTCGGTGAGCGAGGCGACGCGCACCGCCTCCGCGCGGCTCGCCTTCAGGAATCCCGGCTTCGCGCTCAAGCCGGGGCTCTACGCAAACATCGAGATCGCGGTCTCGATCGCGAAAAGCGCGATCCAGATCCCCCGCGAGGCCGTGCTCGACACGGGGAAACGGCAGATCGTGTTCATCGCGCGCGCCGGGGGCCGTTTCGAGCCGCGCGAGGTCCGGGTCGGCGCTGAAACCGCTGATGGCGTCGTGCAGATTCTCGCGGGGCTCGCGCCGGGAGACACCATCGTTACGAGCGGGCAGCTCCTCCTCGATACGGAGAGCCGCACGCGGGAGGCGATCGCGAAGATGACGCAGGAGAAGCTCCTCAAGAAGCCATGATCGCCAAGATTATCGAGTATTCGGTCAAGAACAAGATCCTCGTCCTGATGCTGGCGGGCCTCGTGACGCTGCTGGGCCTCTGGGCTATGAGGAACATCCGGCTCGACGCGATCCCCGATCTCTCCGACGTGCAGGTGATCATCGTCACGGATTACCCGGGACAGGCGCCGCAGGTCGTCGACGATCAGGTCACCTATCCCTTGAGCAGCGCGATGCTCTCCGTGCCGGGCGCGATCGCCGTCCGCGGCTTCAGCATGATGGAGCTCTCCTTCGTCTACGTCATCTTCAAGGACGGCACGGACATCTACTGGGCCCGGAACCGCATTCTCGAATACCTCAATTCCGTGCGCGACAGGCTGCCGGCGGGCGTCGAGCCCAGGCTCGGGCCCGACGCGACCGGCGTCGGCTGGATCTATCAGTACGTGCTCCACCCCGGCTATTACTGCCCGAACCATTCGCGCGGCATATGGCGCGACGAGAAGAAGGGCGCCTGGTACGCGGCGCGCGAGGACGCGCCGAAGAACCGCCGCTCGCGCCTCGAAAGGGTGCGCGCCTTCGACGGCCCCGGGACGTGTCCCGTCGACCGCACGCCCCTTCGTCCGGCGGGCAAGGACCTCGCCGAGCTCCGCAGCATACAGGACTGGTACATGCGGTATCCCCTCACCTCGGTCGAGGGCGTATCGGAGGTCGCCTCGATCGGCGGCTTCGTCCGCGAGTACCAGGTCATCCTCGATCCGAACAAGCTTCTCGCCTACAACCTCCCGCTTCGCGACGTCAGTATGGCGATAGAGCGGAGCAACAACGACGTCGGCGGCTCCGTCATGGAGACGTCCGAGAACGAGTACATGATCCGGAGCCGCGGCTACATCAGGGGCCTCAAGGACCTCGCGAGCGTCCCGGTCGGCCTCGGGCCGAACGGCACGCCCGTGCTCCTCGGACAGGTCGCCTCGCTCGCGATCGGCGGGGAGAGCCGCCGCGGCGTCGGCGAATGGAACGGCCTCGGCGAGGCCGTGGGAGGCATCATCGTCTCCCGCTTCGGCGTGAACGCGAACCGCACGATCCGCGACGTCAAGACCAAACTCGCCGAGCTCGAGGACGCTCTTCCGCCGGGCGTCACGATCAAAACGACCTACGACCGCTCCGCGCTCATCGAGCGCTCGGTCGGCACCCTGCGCACGGCAGTCACGGAGGAGCTCATCGTCGTCGCCCTCATATGCGTCGTCTTCCTCGCGCATGCGGGCTCCGCTGCCGTCGCGATCATCGTGCTCCCCGTCGGACTCCTCGTCTCCATACTCGTCATGCACCTCCTCGGCATCAACGCGAACATCATGAGTCTCGGCGGCCTCGCCCTCGCGGTCGGCGTCATGGTCGACTCCGCGATCGTCATGATCGAGAACGCGCAGAAACATCTGTCGTGGGAGGCGGACCGCGTTGCGCGGGGGGAGCCCCCGCGTCCGCGGAGCGAGATCATCCTCGAGGCCGCGCGCGAGGTGGGCCCG
>DATCCP010000173.1:0-18714 GCA_036511215.1 Candidatus Krumholzibacteriaceae bacterium | reverse complement strand
GCCCACGAGGTTCGCGCCCGATACGTACTCGTCCTTCGCGACGAGCATGAGGGGCTTGGCCCTCCCTCCGTCCTGGAGATTCATCCATTCGTCGAACCACATGAATTCGCTGTCCTTCGGAAGCGCCGCGAGCGCCTCCGGCCGCGCGAGCATCCTGCGGACGAGGGGGACATTCTCCTCGCGCACCATGACCCAGTCGCGGTAGAAGCTCGCCAAGAGCGAGCTGAACGGCTTGTTCTTGTCGACCGTCTCGAGGGGAACGTTGAGCGGCGTCTGGTCGGCGGCCTTCGTCTTCGCGAAGAGGCTTTCGCCGGGCGTTTCCTTGCCGAAGGGATTGAGCTTCGGAGGCTTCTGCTCCTGGCCCTTGGCCGGGACTGCCTTCGTTCCCGCCTTCTTCGCGGCGCTCTGCTTCGCGGTACCCTTCTTCGCGGCGGCCGTGTCGGGGACGGCGCCGATCGTATCCTCTTTTGCCTCCGTGTTGACCTCGACGAGCGAATCCCCCCCCATCCTCTTGAACGAATCGTCGAGCTTGCGGAGGACTCCCGCGATCTCCTGCTGCTGGCGGATGAGGCGCCACTCGAGCATCGCGGTCTGCCCGAGGAGCCTCTTGGCGCGCTCCGGATCCTGAAGGCCCGGGAGCTGCACGATAATCCGTTTCGTGCCTTCCTTCTGGATGGTCGGCTCCGAGACGCCGAACTGGTCGACGCGGTTGCGCACGATCTCGAGCGCCCGGTCGAGGACGTCCTTCTTCTCCTCGCCCTTGAGCTGCGAGTCGTCGACTTCGAGCGTGAGGTGCATTCCGCCCCTGAGGTCGAGACCGAGCTTGAGCGCTTTCTTGTGGAGCTTGTCGATCTTTTCGGGGTTTTCGACCTCGAGCCTCTGCTGTTCCTCCTTGCTCATCGTCGCAAGTCGATACGTCGGCCAGAGGAACCAGAGGGAGAGCACTATAACGATAGCGGTAAGTATTGCTCGTATTCTGGTAGACCTGTTCACGTTCCCTCGCTTCCGATTCGATTTTATTGTCTCAAGAAACTGTAAAATATACCCATTATGCCGCTTTAGTCAAATGGAAAATGCCCCCCCGAGGATAGCAGTTGAATAAAACCGCCCTCTGCGGTGTAATGGCCATGAGCGTGCTGGGTTCGAGCTCGAATGGCCGGCCTCCGGATCGCCCAACGCAAAGGAGAAATGCTCATGCGCAGAAGCATGTTGTTACGTTCACTGGGGCTCCTTTTCTTTGCGGCCGCCCTCACCTCTCCCTCGGCGGCGTTCAGCTCGCCCGAGGCGGCGTTCAGCTCGCCTACAGTAGCCGCAACCGACTCGCTCATGCAGGGCGTCTTCCCTCTCAGCGGGCTGCAAGACATTGGAAAATTTGCCATTTACGTGAATGAAGAGCCGGTCGTGACGATCGCCTCGGATTGGTCCGCGGGGGGGACCTTCGCGGAGGAGATCAAGGTCGCTCTGGCGGGACAGAGCTACGTGGCGACCGTTAAGATAGAGGTGGACGAGAAGGGGCTCTGGAAAACGATCGCCATAGAGAGCCCCCGGGGCAAGGCGGTCGTGACAAGGGAGGGCATGCGGGCGAGCATAAAATCGGAGGGACAGACGCGGACCCTCGATCTCGCCCCGGGCACGGTTCTTTTCGAGAACACGAGCCCGGCCCTCATAAGCCAGGCCGTCCGTGCCTACGATCAGAAGAAGGGCGGCAAACAGACGTTACCCGTTTTTATCGTTCCCTCCGTCGTCATGAGCTCCTCGCTCGAGAGGCTCGACCCCGTCGAGCGGTTCATCAACGGACAGCCGCAGGCCTTCACTCTCTACCGCTACGGGCTCCCCGGCGTCGACGTAACCGCCTGGATTGACAAAGACGGGAAGCTCTGCCTCGCCGACGTTCCCGCCCAGCGGGCCGCGTACGTACGGGAGGGGTACGAGGCGCTGCGCGTGCACCCCGTGGCCGATTCGCTCCTCTCGCAGCCGAAGTTCGACGTGAGCGTCGAGAAGAACGTCATGCTGTCGATGCGCGACGGGGTGAAGCTCGCGACGGACATCTACAAGCCTTCGCCCGCGGGGAAATACCCGGTCATTCTCCTGCGCACGCCGTACGCGAAGGACATGAGCGAGCTCAAGGCCCGCTTCTACGCTCGTCGCGGCTACGTCTTCGCGGTGCAGGATTGCAGGGGGCGATTCGCGTCGAAGGGCACGTGGAACCCGTTCTTCGACGAGCCCAAAGACGGCTACGACACGATCGAGTGGCTCGCGGCGCGGCCCTGGTCGAACGGCAAAGTGGGAATGATAGGCGGCTCGTACGTCGGATGGGTTCAGTGGTGGGCGGCACGGGAAGCGCCGCCGCACCTCACGACCATCATCCCGAACGTCTCGCCGCCGGATCCGTACTTCAACATCCCCTACGAGTACGGCTCTTTCTTCCTTTTCGGGGCGATCTGGTGGGCCGACATCCTCGAGAAGGAGGCGACGGCGGACATTTCGGGCAAGGCGATGAAGGAGATCGGGGAGAAGAACTACTCGAAGCTCCTCAGGCACCTGCCCGTGATAGACCTCGACAAGAAGATGCTCGGCAAGAAGAACAGGTACTGGCGGGAATGGATCGATCATCCGGACAACGACGGCTACTGGGACCGGGGCAGTTTCCTCGAGCATCTCCAGGGATTCAACGCCCCCGTCTATAACCAGTCGGGGTGGTTCGACGGCGACGGCATCGGCTCAAAGCTCAACTACCTCGCGATGGCGCGCCTCGGCCGCGCCAATCAGAAGCTCGTCCTCGGCCCGTGGGGGCACACGGACAGCCCCATGCGCTGGGGTCCCAACGACCGTGACTTCGGCCCGAACGCCATCGTCGATCTCGAAGGGAGCTACCTGCGGTGGCTCGACCGCTGGCTCAAGGGTATCGACAACGGAATCGACCGGGAGCCGCTCGTCTCGCTCTTCGTCATGAACACGGACCGGTGGCTCACCGGAGCCGTCTATCCCCTTCCCGGGACGAAATTCACGAAGCTCTATCTCGCGGGGGACGGCGCGGCAAACACATCGAAGGGACACGGGAGATTGAGCTTCGAGGCGCCGGCCGCGGGAGCTCCCTTCGATAGCTACGTCTACGATCCCGGCGACCCGACGCCCGATCCCGCACTCTACCTGGGTTCGGAGGATTCCGCCAGCACGAAGGGCCGGGACAGCACCAAAGTCGTCTCCGTCGAAGCGGAACGGGCCAAGGAGTTCGCATACTACGGGACGGTCGACGCGGAGCGGGCGGACATCCTTGTCTACGAGACGCCCCCGATGCGCGATTCGCTCGTGATCGCGGGACCGGTTTCGGCGGTCCTCTACGCGAGCTCGTCGGCGAAGGACACGGATTGGTTCATGCGCCTCTCGGAGATAGACGAGAAGGGGCTCGTGTACCCTCTCACACACGGAACGATCCGGGCGAGGTACCGAGAGTCCTTCTCGAAGCCGAAGCTCCTCGAGCCCGGCGCCATATGCGAGTACAGGCTCGATCTGTGGCAAACGGGCGTGACTATTCCGACGGGGCACAAGCTCCGCGTCGAGATCGTCTCCGCCGCCTTCCCGACCTTCTCGAGGAATCTCAATACGGGCAAGCACAACGAGACGGAGACGAAATTCGTCAAGGCGACGCAGAAGATCTGCCGCGACGCGCAGCACCCGTCGCACGTGCTGCTTCCCGTCATCGAACGGCCGGAGTTCAAGGATCAGCCATGGTAGGGCGCGGGGCGCACATCACGGAGGGACGAAAGAATTTACTTGTAAAATTTCCGGCGGTGTATACATTTGTACTAATTTTCTCGCAAGGAAATTGTAACCAAGGAGGTGACCGATGAAGAAGTTCCTGGTTCTGTCTCTGTGCCTCCTGCTCTGCGTTTCGTTCCTCTTTTGCGCCAAGAAGAAAGAGGAGGCGCCCAAGCAGGCAGAGGTAGCTACACCGGGCGACATTATCGAGGTCGCAACGGCCGACGGACACTTTACGACACTTTTGAGCGCTATCACCGCGGCGGGCCTCACCGAGACCCTCAAGGGCCCCGGCCCGTTCACCGTATTTGCACCGACAGACAGCGCGTTCGCGAAGCTGCCTCCGGGCACCGTCGAATCGCTCATGCAGGATGTTCCGACCCTGAAGAACATTCTGCTGTTCCATGTCATACCGATGAAGGTCATGGCCATCGACATCACGACGACGCCGAAGTACACTTCCCTTCTCGGCGACACGCTCAACGTCATGAGCATGCCGGGCGGCAGGGTCATGATCGGTGATGCCACCATCGTGAAAGCCGACGTCGAGGCAAAGAACGGCATCATCCACGTGATCGATAAGGTTCTCGTTCCGCCTCAGAAGGCCTCTGCGAAGACGGGCAAGAAGTAGGAGAATTCGTAAGGAAAGAAAAAGCGAGCCGTGCGTGATGCGCGGCTCGCTTTGTTTTTCCCCCCCCGCTCGCGACCGCCGTGTCGGTGTTGCGTCACGAACGGCGCTTCTTGTAAGCTATTATCTCAAGGGCTAATAGCCCGCAACTTAGGTGTGGAGCTTTCACCGGCGATGCATTATAATGCAGCACTACTCGACTCATAGTTACCGTCCGCGCAGCTGCGGCCGGACAAAGGAAGTGATCGCAGATGACTCTGGAAGAGCTCAAGAAAATGACGAAGGTCGAGCTTCTCGACCTCGCGAAGCAGAATGGCCTCAGGGTGACGAGCCAGGTGATGAAGGGCGATCTCATCGATATGATTGCGGCTGCGGAGAAGAAGAAAAAAACGCCCATCCCGTCCAAACCGGCGGCGAAAAACGGCAGGAAGGACTTGACGCGGGACGAGAAGCGCGTCGAGGCGGCGAGGAATGTGGCGAAGAGATTCATCGCCGGCGTCCGCGACAAACCGCGCAAGGCGAAAAAATCCAAGCATGCGGAAGAAATACGCCCCTCGGCGGCGGCGCGTCCGCCGATCGCACGGCCCGACGCCACGCCGCGTCCGCCGGCAGCACGACCTGCCGCCGAGACGCCTCCGCCGGTGAGCCCGCCGAAGGCCGCGAAGGCAAAGCGCCCGCCGAAGGCCGCCAAAAGAGGGCCCTCCTCCCGGAAACCCGTCGAAGAGCCGAAGAGAGTATCTGACGAGGGCATCCGCCAGGCTGCCGAGGAAGGAAAATACTACCTCGGCGCCGAACAGCGGGTAATGCCGCCGGTCGAGGCGACCGAGATCCCCAAAGGCTACAACGTCGACAGAATCGCGGCGATGGTGCGCGATCCGTACTGGCTATTCGCATACTGGGAGGTCACCGACCGGAAATACCGCGAGCTCGAGCGGACCTTTGCCGACGCGTGGCCGAAGTGCAAGATGGTGCTGCGCGTCTACGACAGAACGGACGATCGGGAGAGCCATTTCGACATCGTTCTCACGCGCGAGGCGAGAACGTGGTACATCAACGTCTCGGCAGAGCGCCGGTACCAGATCGCGATCGGCGCGCTTTCCCCCGACGGGCGGTTCGAGCTCGTCGCTCTTTCCAATATCGTGGAGACGCCGAGCGGCAAAGTGAGCGACCGGATCGACGACAAGTGGCTCGTGCCCGACGACGTCTTCGCTCGGATTTTCGCCGCGTCGGGCGGATACGACATGCACTCCGCGTCGGGTGAGCTCAAGGGGCTCATGGAGAAGCACCTTCTCGAAGAGATCAGCTCCGGCGGGGTATCGAGCTTCGGGAGCGGCGCCCTCTACAAGGAAGCGAAGGGCCGCGCGTTCCGCCTCTGGGTCGCAACCGAGCTCATCCTCTACGGCGGCACCGAGCCCGACGCGCACGTCGCCGTTCAGGGCAAGGAAGTGAAGCTTCGTCCCGACGGAACGTTCTCGCTGAGATTCGCGCTGCCCGACGGGAAGATCGATCTTCCCGTGACCGCAGTCTCGGGCGACGGGCTCGAGGAGCGCACGATCGAGACGGACGTCACCAAGAAATCGCATAAGAAAGCGCCCGTGCTCAAATGAGCGAAGAAAAAGGATACCTGGCGCTTGTTCTCCACGCCCACCTTCCCTTCGTCCGGCACCCGGAGTACGAGGACTTTCTCGAAGAGGACTGGTTCTTCGAGGCGCTGACCGAGACATACATCCCGTTCATCGAGGTGTTCGACCGGCTCATCGAGGACAACGTCGACTTCCGCCTCACGATGTCGATCACGCCGACGCTCCTGTCGATGATGAGCGATCCGCTGCTGCAGTACCGCTACCTGAGGCACATCAACAAGCTCATCGACCTCGCGGGCAGGGAGATCGAGCGCACGCGGTGGACGCCCGAGTTCCACGAGCTCGCGCTCATGTACTTCTGGAAGCTCACGCGGGCGCGGCAGATCTTCACCGAGCGCTACTACAACAATATCATCCAGGCGTTCAAGCGCTACCAGGACCTCGGGAAGATCGAGATCATCACGTGCGCGGCGACGCACGGCTACCTGCCGCTCATGCTCAACCGCAGGGCCGCGAAGGCTCAGATCGAGATCGCGTGCTCCCACTACGAGAAACACTTCGGGCGGCGTCCGCGGGGCATCTGGCTCCCCGAGTGCGGCTACGCGCCGGGAGTCGACGAGCTTCTCAAGCAGGCGGGCATCAAGTTCTTCTTTACGGACACGCACGGGATACTCTTCGGGACGCCGCGTCCCCGGTACGGCGTTTTCGCGCCGATCTACTGCCCATCCACCGTCGCGGCCTTCGGGCGCGACATGGAGTCGTCGAAGCAGGTCTGGAGCGCCAAGCAGGGCTACCCCGGCGATTACGACTACCGCGAGTTCTACCGCGACGTCGGCTTCGACCTCGACTACGACTACGTGCGGCCCTATCTCCATTCGGACGGAAACCGCGTCAACCTCGGCATCAAGTACTACCGCATCACGGGGCAGACGGAGCACAAGGAGCCGTACAAGCCCTCGATGGCGCGGGAGAAGGCGGCGGCGCACGCCGGAAACTTCATGTTCAACCGCGGGAGGCAGCTCGAGTGGCTCCACGATTATCTCAAAATCAAGCCGATCATCGTCTCCCCGTACGACGCGGAGCTCTTCGGGCACTGGTGGTACGAGGGGCCCGAGTGGATCGAGTTCCTCATTCGCAAGATCCATTTCGACCAGAAGACGATACGGATGATCACTCCGTCGGAGTACCTCGAACGCCACCCGAAGCTCCAGGTCATGACCCCGTCGATGTCGTCGTGGGGCTGGAAGGGATACAGCGAGGTGTGGCTCAACGGCGACAACGACTGGATCTATCCGCACCTCCACATGATGGCGGACCGCATGGTCATCCTCGCCGAGCGCTATCCCGACGCCGACGGCATCGCGCGGCGCGCGCTCAACCAGGCGGCGCGGGAGCTCCTCCTCGCGCAGAGCAGCGATTGGAGTTTCATCATGAAGACGGGGACGATGGTCGAGTACGCGCATAAACGCACGAAGGATCACGTCGCCCGCTTCGACCGGCTCTACAACGACATCGTCAACTCGAGGGTCAACGACCAGTGGCTCAGGGAAGTCGAGAACCGGGACAATATTTTCCCCGACCTCGATTACCGCGTCTACAGGGGGTAATGCGCCTCGATGGAGACGACGTCCGCGCGCAAGCACCTCATCATCCACGGACATTTCTACCAGCCGCCGCGCGAGAACCCCTGGACGGAAGAGATCGAGCGCCAGGAGGGCGCCTCTCCCTACCACGACTGGAACGACCGCATCGCCAACGAATGCTACCTCCCGAACGCCCTCTCGAGGCGCCTCGACGACTGGGGCAGGATCACGAAGCTCGTCAACAACTACGAATGGATCAGCTTCAACTTCGGGCCTACCCTCATCTCGTGGCTCGAGGACAAATGTCCCGACGTCTACGCGAGGATCCTCGCGGCCGATCGCGCGAGCGCGAAGCGTCTCGGCGGGCACGGCAACGCGATCGCGCAGTGCTACAACCACGTCATCATGCCGCTCGCCTCGCGGCGTGATCAGGAGACGCAGTTCCGCTGGGGCGTCCGCGATTTCGAGCGGCGATTCGCCCGCTCGCCCGAAGGGATCTGGCTAAGCGAGACCGCCATCAACGCCCTGACGTTCGAGATACTCGTCGAGTTCGGATTTCGTTTCATCATTCTCTCGCCACACCAGGCGCTCCGGATACGTTCGATCGACGAAGGCTCCGCCTGGAAGGACGTCTCGAAAGGCACGATCGCCACGGGATATCCGTACCGCTGCTTCGCGTCGGCCACGAAGGGCAAGCGCGACGCGAAACGGTTCGTCGACGTTTTCTTCTACGACGCGACGCTCTCGCAGGATGTGAGCTTCAACCATCTGTTGAGAAACGGCGACAGCTTCGCGGAGGCGATCGATCTCGCATACACGCGCGCCGGCGACGACCTCGTCGTCGTTGCGACCGACGGGGAGGTGTACGGCCACCATGAGCCGTTCGCCGACATGGCGCTCTCCTACCTCATCGAGATGGCGGGGCCGCGGCGCGGGCTCGCGATGACCAATTTCGGCGCCCACCTCGCCGCGCACGAGCCGCGCTACGAGGTCGAGCTCAAGAGCGGGCCGAACGGCGAGGGCACGTCGTGGTCGTGCTTCCACGGCGTCGGGCGCTGGAAGGAGGACTGCGGGGACAGCACGGGCGGCCAGCCCGGATGGAACCAGAAGTGGCGCTCACCGCTCCGCGCCGGGCTCAACTCCCTCGGAGAGGCGCTCGCCGCGCAGTTCGAGAAGGAGGGCTCCGGCCTCTTCAAGGATCCCTGGCGCGCGAGGGACGAGTACATCGGCGTCATCGAGGAACGGACCCCCGCCGCGGCGAAGGAATTCGCCGCCAGTGGCGCCCCGCGGGCGCTTTCCGGCGCGGAGGTCTCCCGCGCGCTCGCCCTCCTCGAATCGCAGCGCAACGCCCAGCTCATGTTCACCTCGTGCGGGTGGTTCTTCAGCGACATCTCAGGGATAGAGACGGTACAGATCATGCGGTACGCGGCCCGCGCGATCGAGTTCGCGGGCACGGATCACTGGCTCGCGCTCGAGAAGAAGCTCCTCGGCGACCTCAAGGCCGCAGTGAGCAACGTTCCGGGCGTGGGAACGGGCGCGAACATCTACAACAGTGTTGTAAAGGCATCGATCCTCGGCCGCCCCTGCCTCGTCGCGCTCTTCGCGATCTCCTCGCACCTTTCCGGCACGGATGAGCCCGTCGAGATCTACGGCAATCCGGTCCGTCCACTCGACGGGATCGTGCGGCATATCGTCGCCCCCGGAGTGGAGGATCACGTGAGGATCGGCTCCCTCGAGATCGCTTCGCGTTACACGCTCGAGACCGCGGTGTACGAGTACCTGCTCTACATCGAGGATGAGGCGTCCTTCGTCTGCTACGTCCGGGAGCGCCGGAGCGCGGGGGAATACCGCGCGATGGTGGATCGCCTCGCGAAGCTCGCCGAGGCCGGGCTCATCGCGGACATCCGTCCCGCCGCCTCCGAGTATTTCGGCACCAGGCGCTTCACGATCCGTGATTTTCTCACCGAGGACCGCGAGCGGATCCTGCGCCGGTTCGCCGCCAAGCGTCTCGAGGTCATCGAGGCGCGTTTCGCCGAGATATACAACGAAAGCAGGCATCTCCTCCTCCTCCTCAAGGAGGCGAACATCCGGCCGCCGCAGAATCTCGTGATACCCGCCCAGACGCACCTCACGAAGAAGCTCGTGAGCGAGGTCGAGCACTGGGAGCGTTCTCTCAACCCCGCGGGGCTCGAAGGCATCAAGAAGATCGTCACGCAGGCGGCCGTATTCGGCGTTCCGATCGACACGTCGTCGGCGGCCGACTCTTTCAGCGACCTCATCCTCGAGAAGATCAGGCGTCTCGCGGGCGAGCTCGACCCACAAGCGGCCCTGGCGCTCGAGCAGTTTGTGAACCTGGCGGACGAGATGGGGATCCGGACGAACTTCCGGGACATCCAGAACCGCCTCTATGAGATTCTCGAGACGAAGATATCCCCGCTCATCGACGAGCTCGCCGGCCGGCCGGGAGGCAGGGAAGAGACGAAGCGTGCAATCTCCGCGTTTCTGAGCCTCGCCCGCCGGTTCAACTTCAATACGGACGCGTGGACCAGGAAGCTCCAGAACCTATGATCCGGAACGGAGCGGAAAAGCGGATCAGGCGTCTCCGCGACGAAATCGCGCGCCACGACTATCTCTACTACGCCCTCGACAAACCCGAGATTTCAGACGCCGAGTACGACCGCCTCCACAAGGAGCTCGAGGCGCTCGAGGCGGAGTTCCCGGAGCTCGTGACGTCGGACTCGCCGACGCAGCGTGTCGGTGCGGCGCCCCGCGACGACCTGCCGAACGTCCGCCACGTCAAGCCGATGCTCAGCCTCGAGTCGGTGATGAACCTCGATGACGCACGGGAGTTCGACCGGCGCATGAAGAAGGGGCTCGGCTCCGATGACGTCACGTACACGGTCGAGCCCAAATTCGACGGGCTCTCGATCGAGCTCATCTACGAGGACGGTGTTCTCGCGCGCGGAGCGACGCGCGGGGACGGCACCGTCGGCGAGGACGTCACGCCCAACATCCGCACGATCCGCACGATTCCGCTGAGGCTGCGCGCCGACAGGCCGCCGCGCTCGGTCGCGATCCGCGGCGAGGCGATCATGCCGCTCGCCGAATTCCGCAACCTCAACCGCTGGATAACGGAGCGCGAGCTCCCCGCCTTCGCCAATCCGCGAAACGCAGCGGCGGGCTCGCTCCGGCAGCTCGACTCCCGCGTCACCGCGCAGCGGCCGCTCTCGTTCTACGCGTACGAGATCATCGAGATCGCGGGCGCCGAGCCGCCCGACACGCATTCGCACGAGCTCGAGATTCTCTCGAAATGGGGCCTGCGCGTCGACCCGCACAAGAAGATCTGTCGGACAATCGAGGAGGCGATCGCATTTCACGCGGACCTCGCCGCGAGGCGCGACGGGCTGCCCTTCGAGATCGACGGCGTCGTGATACAGCTCGACTCGAAGGTGGACCGCGAGATCCTCGGGATCCGCACACGCTCGCCGCGCTGGGCGATCGCGCTCAAGTTCGAGCCTCGCAAGGAGGTGACGATCGTCGAGGACATCGTCGTCCAGGTCGGCCGCACCGGCAAGCTCACCCCCGTCGCGCTCCTGAGACCCGTCGACGTGAGCGGCGTCACGGTGAGCCGCGCCACGCTCCATAACGCGGGCGAGGTCGCCAAGAAAGACATCCGCGTCGGCGACACGGTGCGCATCGAACGCGCGGGGGACGTGATCCCCGCCGTCGTCGAGCGCATCCCCAAGAAGGGGGAGCGGCGAAAGCGCCCCTTCGCGATGCCCGCCGCATGCCCCGTCTGCGGCTCGGAGGTCGCGGAGGAAGGCGCGTACCATTTCTGCACGGGAGGCTTGAGCTGCCCCGCGCAGCTCAAGCGCGGAATCGAGCATTTCGCCTCCAAGGGCGCCCTCGACATCGAAGGTCTCGGGACGAAAACCGTCGCGGCGATGGTCGACAAGGGTCTCGTCGCGAGCGTCGCCGGTATTTACCGCCTCGACGAAAAGGCGCTCCTCGAGCTCGAGGGCTTCGCGGACAAATCGGCCGCCAATCTCCTCGCCGCCATCGAATCGTCCAAAAAGGTCGCGCTCGACCGCTTCCTCTACGCGCTCGGCATCCGGAACGTCGGCGAGCACGTCGCGACGGTTCTCGCCGATCACTACGGAACCCTCGACGCGGTCATGAGCGCGACCGGGGACGATCTTCAGACGGTCCACGAGATCGGCCCGGAGGTCGCACAGAGCGTCTCGAGTTTCTTCGCCGAGAAGCGGACGCGCACGCTCGTCGCCGAGCTCCGGAGCCTCGGGCTCGAAATCGCGGAGGCACGGCGCGCAGCGGGCCCCCGGGCGCTCGCGGGAAAGACCTTCGTTTTCACGGGGACGCTCGAGGGTCTCTCGCGGGAGGAGGCGGAGCGTCTCGTCCAGTCGCTCGGAGGCCGCGCGGCTTCGAGCGTGAGCAAGAAGACCTCGTACGTCGTCGCCGGCGCGGAGGCGGGCTCGAAGCTCGCGAAGGCCGAGAAGCTCGGCGTGAAGATCATCTCGGAAAAGGAATTCAAGAAGCTCGTCGGGGCATGACGGGCGCCTCCGCATCCGGCCGGACGCGGAATCATCCGAAGAATTGAAACAAAAAGGGCCCTCCCGTCCGGGAGGGCCCTTGCGTCGCTCGCGGCCGGCCCCCGTCCGAGCCCACCGCCGGAATCCAGGGCAATTACACGACGCCCTGGTCGATCATCGCGTCGGCGACCTTGATGAAGCCGGCAATGTTGGCGCCGTTCACGTAGTTGATGAACTTGCCGTCCTTGCCGTGCTCGACGCACTGGGAATGAATGGCCTTCATGATCCCGTGCAGTCTCTGGTCGACCTCCTCGCGGGTCCAGCTGAGGCGCAGGCTGTTCTGCGACATCTCGAGACCGCTCGTCGAAACGCCGCCGGCGTTCGCGGCCTTGCCGAGACCGTAGAGGATCTTGCTCTCGATGTAGACCTCGATCGCTTCCGGCGTGCTCGGCATGTTGGCACCCTCGGATACGCAGACGCAGCCGTTCTTCACGAGCGTCTTCGCTTCGTTCGCGTCGACCTCGTTCTGGGTCGCGCAGGGGAGCGCCACGTCGCACTTGATGTGCCAGGGGCGCTTGCCCTCGAGGTACTGGGCCTTCGGGAATTTCTTCACGTACTCACTGATGCGGCCGCGCTTGACGTTCTTGAGATCGAGAACGTACGCGAGCTTCTCCGCGTTGATGCCGGCCGGATCGTGGATCGTGCCGCTCGAGTCGGAAAGCGTGACGCACTTGGCGCCGAGGTCGTTGCACTTCTCGACGGCGTACTGGGCGACGTTGCCGGAGCCGGAGACCGTCACGGTCTTGCCCTTGATCGAGTCGCCGCGGGTCTTGAGCATCTCTTCCGCGAAGTAGACCGTGCCGTAGCCGGTCGCCTCGGGACGGATGAGGCTTCCGCCCCACTTGATGCCCTTGCCCGTGAGAACGCCCGTGAACTCGTTGCGCAGCTTCTTGTACATCCCGAAGAGGTAGCCGATCTCGCGGCCGCCCACGCCGATGTCGCCGGCCGGGACGTCCGTGTCGGGGCCGATGTGGCGGAAGAGCTCGCTCATGAACGACTGGCAGAACGCCATGACTTCATTGTCGCTCTTTCCCTTCGGATCGAAATCGCTGCCGCCCTTGCCGCCGCCCATGGGGAGCGTCGTGAGCGAGTTCTTGAACACCTGCTCGAAGGCGAGGAACTTGAGAATGCTCAGGTTCACCGACGGATGGAAGCGCAGGCCGCCCTTGTAGGGACCGATGGCGCTGTTCATCTCGATGCGGAAACCCCGGTTGACCTGGATCTCGCCCTTGTCGTCCACCCAGGGCACACGGAACATGAGCACGCGCTCGGGCTCGACGATCCTCTCGAGGATCATGTGCTTCTGATATTTGGGGTTTTTCTTGATGAAGGGCATGATAGAATTGACGACCTCGAATACGGCCTGGTGGAACTCTGGCTGATTCGGATCGCGCGCCTTTACCTTCTCCATGAAGACGCTGACTGCATCTGCTGGCATACTCGCCTCCTTTTCAGGGAAACCCTGAAGATGAAAAACGCCCTTTCGGGCATTCCTGAAAGTCGACAAAGAACAGAACAACTTGGCCGGCTTTTGGCTTAAAGAGAATATAAATTTGACGCCCGGGGTGTCAAGGCTCTTTTTTCGATTTCGGATTTTTTGCCTTAAAATTCATTTGAAACCAGCATGTTTTGGGATATATTAGGAACTAATATCAATGGTTTTATGCCGGTTTTGGGCGTTTGGCACTCAGGGACAAGAGGTGGTCTGATGATTATTGGCGTTCCAAAAGAGATAAAGAAGGCCGAGTACCGGGTCAGCCTGCTCCCGGTCGGAGCCGAAACCCTGCGCAAGCACGGACACAAGGTGCTCGTCGAGAAGGGTGCCGGCGTCGGAAGCGGCTTCCCCGATTCCGATTACCGGGAAGCGGGCGCGACCATCGTCCCGACCCCCAAGGAGATCTTCCGCAAGTCCGACATGATCATCAAGGTCAAGGAGCCCCAGCCGGTCGAGATCAAGATGATCCGCAAGGACCAGATCATATTCACCTATTTCCATTTCGCCTCCAGCAAGCCCCTCGCGAGCGGAATGCTCAAGTCCGGCGCCGTCTGCATCGCCTACGAGACGATGGACGACAACGGGAAGCTCCCGCTCCTCATTCCGATGAGCGAGGTCGCCGGGCGCATGGCGATCCAGGAAGGCGCCAAGTATCTCGAGCGCCCGACCGAGGGCAGGGGCGTTCTCCTCGGCGGCGTACCGGGCGTCGAGCCCGCGCATGTGGTCATTCTCGGCGGCGGGGTTGTGGGCACGCACGCCGCGAAGATGGCGGCGGGGCTCGGGGCGAAGGTCACGATCCTCGACATCAGCCTCGACAGGCTCCGCTACCTGAGCGACGTCCTTCCGGCGAACGTGACGCTTCTCATGTCGAACACCGCGAACATCCGCAAGATGGTGGCTGAAGCCGACCTCCTCGTCGGCGCGGTCCTCATTCCGGGCGCCAAGGCGCCGCGCCTCGTCACGAGGCCGATGCTCAAGATCATGAAGAAGGGCTCCGTGATCGTCGACGTCGCGGTCGACCAGGGCGGCTGCATCGAGACGATTCACGCGACCTATCACACGAACCCGACGTACATCATCGACGGGGTCGTCCACTACGGCGTCGCCAACATGCCGGGCGCCGTGTGCAGGACCTCCACCATGGCGCTCACGAACGCGACGCTCCCCTATGCGATCCAGATCGCGGACAAGGGCTACGTGAAGGCGGCACGCACCAACAAAACCATCTGGACCGGCATCAACATGATCAAGGGAAAGGTCACCGACGAGGCGGTCGCGAAGGCGACCAACCTCAAGTACACGCCCCTCGAGCATGTGATACCGAAGAAGTAGGATTCGGCGGTTGTTTCGCGGTCGTCTGACGAATGAAAAGCCCCCTGATGTGCAATCGGGGGGCTTTCTCTTTTTGACTTCACCCAACGTTGTGCTACTATGACTCTAGGGCCTCAAGATCTATCTGAACAATTCAACTGGCAAAGGAAAAGGGCGATCGCACTATGACGAGACGCAGTTCCCTAGCACTTGTCGTGCTCCTGACGTGTCTACCTTGCTTTCTGGGTTCAATGGTTTCGGGCGCTCAGGAGATTCCGCGCAAGGAGAAGAAGGGCGTCAACGTGCTTAAGTACTTTGGAGCCTCTGACCCAAGGCACGCGGCGGAGGAACTTGAGAGAGCTGCCATCGAAAACGGCTCTGATCTTGACTACATTGAACCCACGCAGCTCTCTATTCCGGATGACAAGAAATACGAGCCGTTCAGAATATCCACTGCTCGACGGACTTTCATTCCCACCCAAGTGGCGGACGATGAATTCCGTTCAGAACTGACAAGGCTGAAGCAAGAGGGCAAAGAGAACAGCCCCCTGATTTGCATACTTCAGACAAACAGACACCTTTCCCTCAGGGAGACAATATCCTTGCTAAGATCGGGAATCACATTCTACGAGGATATATCGGATTTTGCCAGGATTGTGAAGATACCCGCCGGCGTCGCGCTTGAAATGCTAAACGCACCATATCTGGGCTGGATTGGTGAATTCAAAGCCACAGATAAATACGCTCCCCCAAATGAATCCGATTCAGATCAAGCATCTTACGTAGAATCGCTTGAGGGCGACAAGCCAAAATTCCGCTCAGACATGAAGAGCTTGGGCATCGAGGTCTTGGACTATTATCCCCTGACCAAAACATACTTGGTCTCTGCGGGACGAAATAGGCGCTCTGACATTGCCGCTCTTTGGTGGGTGAGATCGATCAGCGCAGTTGAAAAGCCGGGGATCCTATAGGCAACACAGGGAGATGGAGTTCAGGTTGGGCAAACGATCGTTTCTTTGTTGCGTCCCGATTCTGATTGCTGGGAGTCTCGCGGTTTGCATCTCTCCAGCGACCGTCCAACAAACACTTTCTCCAAAGCAGTTAATGGCGCGTGGAGGCGTCAAGCGATGAGGAGCAAAGTTGTATTCTCGCTTTTATTGGCAAGTTTTCTCAATGCCACTGTGTTTCTGATACTCTTGTGTCCTGCGCGATCTATGGGTCAAATTCGGAACCCAGCAAAAGCCCTCACTGACAAGTACTTCGAGGATATGGGACTGTATCTCGATCTCGTGATTCAAGGGACGATCAGCAACGTTGAGGTCAAGAGGATCCCCTTCGACGGAATCTGCGGCATAAAAATGACGGATGGAAGGACAATCGCAACCGAAATGACAATAAGAATAGACAAAGTCATATCCGGTGAATATGACAAGAGCGACATAGTCGCATACTTGTGCGAGGGAAGAATCGGAAACTCGGCGGTTGTGATAGACAACATGTCTACGCCGGAACCCCGGGTCGGCGATGAAGTGCTGATCGGTCTTAGCTATAATATAGAGGGTAACAATAAATACATTGTCCATTGGCATGAAGCGTTCTTTGAGATCGCCGACGGTCAGTTAATCCCATATAAGTCAGAATACTATGTGCAATCCGACAAGCCGATGGAGGTCCTCGAACAGAGTGCCCGAAAAAGAGATTTTTCGTATCTCTACAAGCAGGCGGAGATCGTGTGCGTTGGGCGCTTGGTAGATAACGATGGCACGAATCAGAAGGCTACAATTGCAGTAGATGATTACTTGAAGGGAAAGACGAGTGATAGCACCCTCACGATAGACTATTCCAACGGATACGATATGAGACTTAGGGACACCGGGATTCACTTGCTACTCTTTCTCGGGCGCAAGGGCACCAACTATCAACTGTCTGGAGGCATGAACGGCATATACTCGATCCAAGATGGCAAACTAACGAGAGATTCGTTGCCTCTTGTCACCAACCTGTCAAAGGCGGAAGAGCTTATGCGGAAAGGGGACACCGAGCGGTCTCACTGAGACAGCGACGATCATGAAAGCACTTTCAATCCTCATGCTCCTGATTCTTGCATTGCCGTTCTCCCCAGCTCTCGGCCAGGAGCGGTTTCCTTCGTGGGTTCCCCCGGAGGCCGCGAAAGCAGCGAAGGCTGCCTGGCTGCATTGGGCTGAGCTGGAAGACAACGACGAGCTTTTGAAGAAGTACGGCATTCTTAGGGAGGAGTTGCCCAGGTCGCAACTTGGGGATCCAAGGAAGGTAGTTGACATTGACTATGAGAGCTACCAGCCGGGCTCCGATATCTTCGCAATGCTGAATAACGAGAACAGCAGATATCGGAATGCATTCGGGTTCTCTGTCTGTATAGATAACAGCCGTGTCGGAAGTATTGTAGTTTCCTTACGGGATCAGTGGTGGATCATGAGGGAGATCACGGGGGCCGGTGGCGACCCCGTGAACCCTTATGCGGAAATCTATTCTAAATACCCCCCGTCCGAAAACCTGGTTATCTGTCAGAAAGTTGACGGCGCATTCTTCATCGTCAAAGACAGCAAAGTCATTGACGTGTTCTATTGGAACGTCGAGACGAGGGATTTCAGGGAGATGGACCCCACGCAATACATAATGAGGGAAAAAACAGGAATTGAGAACTTCAAGAAATCCGATTACTACAAACACTACCTGGAAATCAGGAAACAGGCACACGAGGATTCGCTCAAGATCAAGGATGCCTCATTGAGGGCGCCACTCGATACGGTGCCGCCGAAGAAGTAGGCCGAACGTCTGATATGCGGTCGCCTTGTGAATAAAGAGCCCCTCATGCCTGATTGGGAGATTTTCCGCGGAGGTGCAAGTTGAGTGCGCGATCCTTTCTGTCGACGGTATTGAGCATGGGGGTCAGCTTGGCTGTCTCTATCTCGTCGGTAAACGCGCAGGATTCACTTACTGTGGAACAGCTGGCAAAGGGCCGGGCCGACTTGGTGATCCTGCTCAAGGCCAGCCATCGAGCCGAGCTTGAACAAATGAAGTCGATCATGCCCGGCGACAACATCGAGGATGCAACGCTGGGCGAGCCCTACGCCTTCTACAGACTTGAAACGGACAAGGTGCGCAGCCTCCGAGACTACAGTCTCTTCAAAGAGTGTTTGACCTTCATCTGGTGGGACCTGCCAGTATCTTTTGGCGGTGAAGCAAGGGCGTTACTCGGCTTGTCCAAAACGGACGGGGGGTGGCAGTTTGCCCATTATGGCAAGGACCCCACGGTTATCGAGCAGGCTCGATCTCGATGGCCCAAGAGCGAAGGTTACAAGCTCTCCTATGTCATGCAGGTCATGGGGCCAGGCTTCATCATGGTCGAGAAAGGAAGCAGTATTTGGCTCTGTCCTTTGATGGAGAGAGACGAAGGCATACTCAACGTCACAAAGGATTCCTCGGGGCATTACCCTCTTCTTACTGTCCCCTATGTAGTGAAGAAGCTTCAAGCGCTCCCCGAGACACATTTTGATCCCAAAGTGGAATAGGGGACGGACAAGCAGCGGTCATGGCTGGGCCGGTCTGAGTTCCGCTCCCACCAGGCGATAGGCGAAGATTTTGGCGGGATCGAGGTCGATTCTGTCGCGTCGAGCGCTCGAATACCCGCGCCCCCCGCTCTCGCTCGGCACGAGCACGTATGCCACGCCCCCGCCGCGCATGAGATAGTCCAGCGGGAAGACGTCGA
>DATCCP010000172.1:0-2825 GCA_036511215.1 Candidatus Krumholzibacteriaceae bacterium | reverse complement strand
CAAGCAGTTCCAGCCGACGGGAACGGTGCCGATGCGGTACATGTGGCCGTTCTTCCTTTCGTTCATGTCGATATCATTCGCGTACGCGATTCTCAAGCACGACGCGTTCGATCTCGGCACCGTGGTGCAAAAGAGCCTCGTGTATGGGATTCTCATCGTCTTTACGGTCGGACTCTACTATGCGTTCGTCGCGCTGTTCGGGGGTCGGCTGCTGCAATCCTTCGGAGCGCCCGCGTCGCTCGCGACCGGCGCGGCGATCATACTTGCGGCGCTCGCGATCGTCCCGGCGCGGAACAGCATTCAGGCGGTTGTCGACCGGGCCTTCTACCGGAGCAGGAAGGTTTTCAAGGACGAGGTCATTTCCTTTTCGCGGCAGATTCAGTACCTTCTATCGCTCGAGGAGGTGTCCGCGTTCGTCACGCGCGAGATACTTTCCATGTTCCACGCGGAGCATGTTCATCTCTTTCTCCGGGAGGGTGAGGAAAACTTCAGCCTCAAGGAGAGCGCTCCCCGCGAAGCGCGCATGCCGCTGACGTCCTTTCCGCCCGGCACCGGCCTCATCGCGCTCATGCGCGAGGAGCGCCTGCCCCTCATGTTGGAGTACTTCGACCGGCTCTGGATCAACCACAACCTCGACCGGATCTCGCGCGAGGCGATCGCGATCTCCCGGGCCTCCGTGGCCGTACCCCTTCTCGAACAGAACGAGCTTTTCGGATTCGTGCTCGTCGGACGCAAGAGCTCGGGCAAGCCGTACACGCGTTCCGACGCCGAGATACTGGAGCTTCTCGGGGGGAGATGCGCGGCGGCGCTCATGAACATCCGGCTCTGCAGAGCTTCGATCGAGAAGGAGCGGTTCGATGAAGAGCTCCGTCTCGCGAGCGACATCCAGGCCCGGCTTCTCCCGGAATCCCCCCCCCTGCTCCACGGAGCCGTGCTCGTCGGCGGGATCAGAACGAGCCGGGAGGTCGGGGGGGATTTCTACGATTTTGTCGAGCTCGAGCCGGGCATGGTCGGGATAGCCATCGCGGACGTTTCCGGCAAGGGCATTCCGGGCGCGCTCCTCATGACGACGCTCCAGGCTTCCTTCAGAGCCGAGTCGCTGAATTCCAGGAGCCCCGCGGCCGTGGTGACGGCGCTCAACAAGTCCCTCTACGACAGAAGCGACACCGGCAGGTTCGCAACCCTCTTCTACGCGATATACGATGACGCGAGCGGAATCGTCACCTATTCGAACGCGGGGTCGTATCCGCCCTTCATTCTCTCGGCCGACGGCAGGGTGAACAGACTTCAACGCGGTGGCGTCATCATAGGCATCGAACGGGGCAGCTCGTATGGCGAGGGGATCGTGAAACTGAAGTCGGGGGATCTCCTCGTCATCTACACCGACGGTTTCATCGACCAGGAGGGCCCCGACGAGGAGCCGTTCGGCGAAAAGAGACTCCTGGAATTCTTCAGACATAACTTACACCTCTCGGTCAATAGCCTGATCGAGAGGTTATTTGCCACCAGCATTGCATTTGGTCAGAACAATGTGAAAGATGATATGACGATCGTTCTTCTTCGCAGAAATCTTACCTGACTTCGAGCGTGCGATTTCCCATTATAACGCATTATTACCCATGCAGATATAAAATGCCCGATGGTCCGCTCTCCACTTCAGGCATGCCATATGCTTTGCTCCTATAATGCAAGGTCTTGGAGGAAGGCTTCAGGACCATTCAGGGGGTGATTGCCATGTTGGCATTATGCCTGATCATTGACCTCCTGTGGTGGCTGCGCTGAGACGGACAAAAGCTTCCGTCTCCAGACAAAGTGAATGTTCCCGTTGATACCTTCGAGTCTCACCGGGAACATTTATTTTTCCCTCGAACGAACCCCGACGAGACAATTTGTCAAGACCGCCCCAATGCTTAACGCAGCTTCTCAGCAATACATTGTATCTTACTGTATTTACGTCAATTCGAATGTGATAATATTTTGCGTTTTTCTCTTGACATGCACGTGCGGTGGTCTATAATCAGCGCAACGAGACAAAGAGCAAGACTACGCGGTCGTGATCCGTCTGCTCTCAAGCCAACCTTTGAAGCGAAGCGATCTTGCTGCTCAGGCCTCTGAAGGGCGGTTGAGACACGTCACGCAAGGTAGTTGCCTCTTCGTCTCGTTAGAAAAAAAGGGAATTGTCTCACGCGAAAGCCGACGACAATTCCCTTATCTTTTTATGGTGCCCCCGAGACGATTCGAACATCCGCTCCGGCCCCGTCACCCTCTGCCCTCTTCGTCCACCGCCGCGGTCCATTTGTCGGCGAAATGCACAATCATCTGGAGCCGGCACTCCTTATTGAAATACTCGAGATTGACGACGCCGCCGTTCACCGGATACACGCCGTCATGGGCGACGATGGCCTGCACCTCTTCCTCGGTCAGCGGGATGAACCTGCTCACCAGATACAGGCTCCGCACCGCATGGTGACGGCCCCGGCGCGGAGGTTCGTTGTCGCCGGGGCGATCAGAGGGCTTTCCGGGATAGTCCAGCTTCCCCACGTCGTGAAAGAGCGCCGCGACGATGATCGATTCGTCCGTGATGTCCGGCGCGATGAGGTCCTTGATCCTGAGGGCGTTCTCCGTCACGCCGACGGAGTGCATGAGGAGACCGTGTTCCACGTCCATATGAGCCCTCTTGAAAACCGGCGCGGCGAGCCAGTTCGTCTCTTTCTCGAGGAAGGATTTGAACTCGAGAATCCGCTCGCGCCGCGAGAGGCTCCTCTCGAAGAGCGCGGCGTACTTCTTCTCGATTGCATTGAAATTCGGAGGCACGTTCCTCAGTC
>DATCCP010000171.1:0-2467 GCA_036511215.1 Candidatus Krumholzibacteriaceae bacterium | reverse complement strand
AAACCCCTTCCGCCTTCTTGAGAAGGGGCGCGAGCCGCTCGATCGAGAAAACGTTGCGGGCGAGAAGCGACAGGATCGCCGTCTGGTACCCCGATCCGGTTCCCACCTCGAGCACGCGCGAGCTCCGTGCCACCTTGAGCGATTGAATTATGAACGCGATGGTGTAGGGCTGCGAGATCGTTTGATCGTATCCGATGGGAAACGAGGAGTCCTCGTAGGCTCCCCTTCCGATCGCCGGATCGACGAAGGAATGACGGGGGATCGTGAGAAACGCTTTCAGGAGGCTCCGGTCGGTAATTCCGCGCCCCTGGAGCTGTTCCGCCACCATCCTTCGCCTCGCTATCGCGTAGTCAGTTCCCGGTTCCATGAGAGCTTGTGCTCCTCCAGCTCGACGATGCCCTTGTAGTCCGTGAAATCGAGTCGGAGCGGGGTCACCGAGATGTAGCCCGCGTTCACGGCGGCGAAATCGGTGCTCTCTCCGGCGCTCCATCCCGGTTCCGCCCCGCCGATCCAGAAGTAGTCCTTGCCGCGGGGATCCTTCTTTCTGATGATGATGTCGTTGTAGACTCGCGAGCCGAGTTTCGTCACCTTGATCCCCTTGATCGATTCCCGTGGAATCGCCGGAACGTTCACGTTCCAGAGACGCGCCCTCTCTCCATCCATCCCGAAGAGGGCGCGCGCCAGCTGTCGCGCGGCCGCCCCGGCCCCTTCGAAGGATGAGGGTTCCCACGAGGCGATAGAGATCGCAATGGCGTTGATACCGAGGATTGACCCCTCGATCGCCGCCGCGACGGTGCCGGAGTAGGTCACATCCTCCCCCATGTTGGGCCCGTGGTTGATTCCAGATACGATGAGGTCGGGTTTACGCTCGAGGATGCCGTGAACCGCGAGCAGTACGCAGTCAGTCGGCGTGCCCGACACGCCGAACGTGCGCGGTGCGTGTTCCTTGATCCGGAGCGGCTTGTCCAGGGTGATCGCGTGGCTCGATGCGCTCTGCTCCTGTTCGGGCGCCACGATGATGACGGTGCCTTCCCCGGAGAGGGACTCCGCGAGCGCGCGCAGACCCTCCGCGGCGATGCCGTCGTCATTCGTCAGAAGGATCGTTCTTTCGGCTTCCATGTGCTGCATGTTACCAGAAAAGGCTCCGCATGACCAGCGCGATGAACCGGATCGTGTCGTGCGCCGGCCTGATCGCGCTCCTTTCGCTTCCGTAGATCGTGCTCACCGGGATCGAAGCGACCCTTCCTCCCGCGTGGCACGCCTTGATGAGTATCTCGCTGTCGATCTCGTAGCGCGAGGTCACGAGATTGAGTCGTTCGAGAAGCGACGCGCGGACGAGACGGTATCCGTTCTGGCTGTCGGGGATCCGCTGCCCCGCGCGGAGGCTCACGATGGCCGAGGTGAGCCGGTTCGTGAACACGCGCAACGGCGGCATTTCCCGGCGGTCCGCCATCCGGTTGCCGAGGACGACGTCCGCACGCCCCTTCGAGAACTCCTCCGCGAATCGCGGGATCTCCCGCGGATCGTGCTGGCCGTCGGCGTCGAGCATGAAAACGGCGTCGATATCCCGGATCGAGGCGAGGTGCGCGATCGCGGTTCTGATGGCCGCGCCCTTTCCCCGGTTGACCTCGTGCCGGATCACCGGCACACCTGAACGCCGCGCGGACTCGGCGGTGCCGTCGGTGGAACCGTCATCGACGACGATGATTTTGTCCGCCGGGAGGTACTCTCTGATTCCGGCGAGCACCGGCTCGATGTGTGTGGCTGCGTTGTACGCCGGCACGATCGCCCCGAATCGATCAAGCATTCGGCGTTTCCTCCCAGAGGTGATCGAATGCGAACCACTGGTCCGGATGCCGTCGCACAAACTCCTCGATTCGTTCGAGGCAGGCGTTGCCGATGGCGGCCGCGGATCCATTGTGCGCCGTTGTATCGATCTCTTCTCCGATGACGATTTCAATGGCGCCGGGCGCCGTATAGTAGGAGCAACACGGTACGAGGGGCGCCCCGGATCTCAGAGAGAGCGTGATGTGCCCGTCCGGGAGGAGCACATCCCTGTCGAGAAAGCGCAGACGCATCCCGCGACGCGAAAAGTTCCGGTCGATGAGAAGCACGACAAGTTCGCCTCTCGCCAGCGCCTTCGTAAGCCCGACGGCGGACGACCGCAGCGGATAGTCCGTGAAACTCCAGTTCTTTCGTATGGCGCTGAAGAAGCGCGTCACGCGCGCGGATGGATGCTCGAGGGCGATCGTGTGCATTCCGTATCCGAGACTCGATATATATGCACCGGCGATTTCCCAGGGCCCGAGGTGCGGGGCGACGAGGATCGCCCCCCGCCCCTTCTTCCGCGCCCGCTCGAGGTTCTCTATCCCTCGCACCGTGCACAGGTTCCCAAGCTCCTCCCGGCTCATGTGGGACAGCCTCAGAAGATCCGTTACGGTCAAGGAGAAGTTGCGGAACACGGGAA
>DATCCP010000170.1:0-7964 GCA_036511215.1 Candidatus Krumholzibacteriaceae bacterium | reverse complement strand
TCCCGAGGAGGTAGAGAACGATTCCGTAGATTGCGCTTCCCGTTCCCGAGACGAGGAGCAGCGTGAAGAGCCGTCTGCGGAGCTTCGGATCGCCCGCCAGATACGCAAACGTATACACGGCGCTCATGAGGAGCAGGTTCTTGAGGTGCGCGAGGCTCTCGAGGCGCTTCGCGGAAAAGAGCGCCGCCGCGAGCGACGCCGCGACGAAGAGGGCAAGCGGCGCATCGAGCATCGTACGACGCGGAGCGGGACAGCCGCCCCGAAGACGCACGTATATCCAGAGAATGATGCTCAGGCCGAGCGCCGTCTGGGTGCCGGCGATCGTGAAGGTGGAGCAGAAAACGGCGGCGCCGAGAATGAGCTGGAGCGCGAATGGAATCGTGCCCGCCGGCGCGTTCGTCGTGTCACGAAGCATGTTCCCTCACCGGGGATAGGCTCGCCATCTCCGAGAGAACCCGTGTCATCGCCGCCGCGTCCCCGTCGTCGAGGCTTCTCTCGAGCACGAGCCGGAGACGGCCGGTCTCGGGCACAACGCCCTCGATCGCGCAGGGAACGATCGCGAACTTCCCCGCGGCCTCATCGCTCGAGACCGCCCCGAAGACGCCACCCCCCGCGCCGAGATCCCCGATAAGGGCGCACCACTCGCTCGCCGTCGGCTCACCTTCGATCCGAACGATCGCGCAGCGCGAGGGATCCCGACGGAAAACGTCGAGAAGCACGAGCTCCGTCGCCCTGAGGGCGTCATGCGAGTCGGTCCTCGCCCGCCGCTCGAACACGACGAGCCGCGCGGGCGGCCGATGCGCGACTCCGGAGGCGATCTTTTCGAGCGGGACGAAAATCGTCCGCACGTACGCCTCGCAGGCGTTCTCGAGACCGGCCTCCCCCGTCGAGAAGTCGGCGAACACAAGCTCGGGGCGTTCGATTTCCAAAATCTTCTCGAGTGCGCCCCGATCGTTCAATACGCCGAGGCGCCGGCTCGTGCGGCCCTGCGGGGAAGAGAGGCGAAACGGCTTCGCATCGAGCGCGCGATGATCGTTCGAGAGAAGCACGAGTTTCGACGAGCTCGAGAAAACCGCCGGGGCGGCCTCGACGAGAGAGCCGTTTCCGGCGACGAGGACGCGCAGGCCCCCGCACGGCGTCTCCCCGAGACGCTCCCCGGCGAAGGAGCCGATCTCCGACGGATCGGACACGGCGCGGACCGCGATCCCCGATTCCTCGAGCCGTTCGCGCGCGTCCTTCGGGATGCGGTCGAAAAAGGTCGGGAGCGCCAAGATCTCATCGGCGTGGTGCGCTCGTGCGATCTCCTCCGCCTTCGAAACGGGACCGAGGACCTTGATCCCGTGAAGGACCCGCCCCGTCATCTCGACGCGATCGTCGAGGTAGCCGATCGGGCGCATCAAGCCCGATTTCACGACCTGCCGGAGCACGAGCTCCGCGAGCGGTCCCGATCCCGCGATGATCGCGCGCTTCCCCGTGATCTCCTCCCGCGAGGGAAGCTCGTGGAACCAGCGCGTCGCGATGCGCGAGCCGGCCATGAACACGGTGAGAATGAACCAGTCGATGATGAATACGGACCGCGGGAACGACTTGAACCTGAAGAGGAAGGTGAACAGGACGACCATGATCGCCGAGCCGACGGAGACCGCCTTCCCGATGCGGATCACGTCGTCGAAGGTCGTGTACCGCCATACGCCGCGGTAAAGCCCGTAGGAGAAGAACACGGCGGTCCTGATCACGAAGACGATGGGAAGGCTGATGAGCATCGAGGTCGCCTCCGCATGCGGAAATCTGAAGTTGAGGCGCAGGTAGTAGCTCAGCACATAGCTCACCGCGATGAACGCGAGATCCCCAAACGCGATACCGAGCGCGCGCCCGCCCCAGAGGATCCGCCCCCCTTTCTCCATGCTCCGTATCTTCGCGAGCGCCCACATGAAGAATCCGATCCAGATGACCGAAAGGAACGTGACGAACGTCCACGCCTTGTGAAACGCGAGAATGGCGCTTACGCCGAGAAGCACGGCGACGAGGTACTCGAGGAGCGTCACCTGCTTGTGCGAAAGCCCAAGGCTCGTGAGCCGCTGGTAATAGTGCGTGCGGTGCGGCGAGAAGAGCTTTTCCTTCTTGAGCGCGCGGCGGACGAGCGTGAGCACAACGTCTCCGACGGCCCCCGCGAGAAGGAGCAGCGTGATGAACGCCGGCACGCCCGCGCCCTGCGCGACAACAGAGAGAACGGCGAATGTGTACCCGATGAATGTGCTCCCCATGTCTCCCATGAATATGCGCGCAGGCGGGAAATTGAAGCGCAAGAAGCCGAACGAGGACCCGGCGAGCGCCGCGTAAAGACCCTGGAGCGGCGCCGCGCCCGTCATTCCCGCGATTGTATAGAGGAACGCCGAGGCGATGAGCCCGATGCCCGCAGCGAGGCCGTCGATCCCGTCGATGAAATTGTAGAAGTTGATGATCGCGACGATCCATATGAACGTGGCCGGAGCCGCGGCGGCTCCGAGCTCGATGGATCCGATGAACGGAATGCTGAATTCCCTGAGAACGATCCCCGAGGCGACGGCAATGCCCGCCGCGCAGAACTGCACAATGAGCTTGAGCCGCGCGTCGATCCCCCTCAGATCGTCCAGGAGCCCCGAGAGCGCTATCACGGCGCCTCCCCCGAGCGCGCCTGCGAGGATCGACGTGTTGGCGAAGGGCCTGAATCCGAAGACGAGGAGCGTCGCGCACGTGACGTAGAACGAGACCGTTATCGCGGCGCCGCCCAGGCGCGGTTTCGGGATCGAATGCGAGCTCCGGTCGTTCGGAATATCGAGGAGCCGGCGCTTGAGGGAGAAGCGGAGAATGGCGCCGGTCAGAAGATACGAGATACAAAACGCTTCGAGGAAAAAGAGAACGTTAGCCATAGTGATACGCCCTGAATGCAGCACGAATCATATTGCTTTGATTACCGTATGATAACCAACACAGTGGCGCCCAACAAGCTATTTCTCGGGCTCCGGCGGGCTGAAACCGCGCAGCTTTCTCGCCGCGAGACCGTCGAGGCACTCGATCTCGCGCGCGACGATCCTGCGCTCGTCGAACCTCGCGAGCACGCGCTCCCGTCCCGCTCTCCCCATCGCGGCGCGGAGATCCGGCGAGAGCAGTATCCTCCCGATCGCCGCGGCGAGCGCCTCGTGATCGCGCGGGGGAACGAGAATGCCCGTCTCGGCGTCCGCGACCTCCTCACGGCAGCCGCGGATCGACGTCGCGACGACGGGGAGCCCCGTCGCCATGGCTTCGAGGAGGGCGCGCGGCATCCCCTCGCGGTAGCTCGGGAGCGCAAAGAGGTCGAAAGAGGCGAGAATCGCCGGCACATCCTTCCGGTAGCCGGTGAGAATGAGGTCAGCCCCGAGCCCGAGCTCCTGCCGGAGGCGCAGCACCTCGTCCCGGCAGCTGTCGCGATCGCTCTCGAGCGGCTCGCCGACCATGACGAATTTCGCGCCGCTCACGCGCCGCTTCACAACGCCCGCCGCGCGGACAAACTCGATCGCGCCTTTCTCATGCACGATTCTCCCGACAAATCCGACGACGGGGCCGGACCCGAGCCCCCATTCCTCCCTGAAGCTCTCGGCCTCGTGCGCGTGGAGCGCGCCTCCGAACGCCGACGGATCGACGCCGTTCCCGATGTGAACGAGCTTGTCGCGCGGAGCGATTCTCAGCCTCACCGCCTCTTCCCAATCCTCCTCGCTCTGCACGAATACGATGTCGGTGATTGCCGCCGCGCAGCGCTCGAGACCCACGAAGAAGGCGTGGACCGAGGCGCGCATCCCGTCGTGAAAATAGAATCCGTGCGCCGTGTAGACGATTGCCGGCACGCCGGCGAGCCGTGCCGCCGCCCTTCCAATGAGCCCCGCGACCGGCGTATGGGCGTGAACGATGGAGAATCTCTCCCTCCTCATGAAGGCGACGAGCGCCGCGAGAGAGCGCGCGTGGTGCGCGAGATTGTAGTTTCTCGAAATGGGGATCGCCTCGACGGCGAACCCCTCCGCACGGAGCAGGTCGAGTCCCTCCCCGGGGGAGCAGCAGAACGTGACATCGTAGCCCGCGTCGCGAAGAGCGAGACCGAGCGGCCGCAGGAGATGATACGCCGTGAAATCGACCGCGCAGAGCTCGAGAACCTTCACCACGTCTAATCCTCCACACGCTCTCCCCGGATGCATTTCTCGAGAATCTCCGCCATCCGGGGGGCCCACACGCCGAGGCTGAAATACTCCTCGACGCGCGTTCGTCCCTCCCTCCCCATGAGGCCGCGAAGCTCGGGATTATCGAGGAGCGCCGTGAGGTGCAGGCGCCATTCCTCGTCCCCCCGGGCGATATACCCGCTCATCCCGTGCTTCACGATGAGGCCCGCGGCCCCGTCCGGGGACGACACGACCGGAAGACCCGCGGCCATGTATTGCAGGAGCTTGAGGCCGCACTTCCCCCGTGCCCAATCGTTCGAGGGAAGCGGCATGATCCCGACGTCGCACCGCGCGAGCTCGCGCGCCTCGGTTTCCTCGCTCCACGGAACGCACGTCACGTCAAGGCCGGGAATCGCGAGGCCCGAGACGCCGATGACGCGGAGCCCGAAGCGGCACACGCGCGCGACGCTCCGGAGCGCGCTCGCCCTCTCCTCGAGAAACCGCACGGTCTCGGGAGAGCCGATCCAGCCGACGACGGGAATTTCCCCGGCACTCCGGGCCCCGGCCGCGGCGGCGTAGTTCGCCGGATCGATGACCGTCGGAACGAGGACCGTCTGACGGTTGAAACGCGCTGCGTAGTCCTTCAAGAAGGAGTTCCCCGCGATAACGACCGTGCTCCGCCGAAGCGCCGCGGGGATCTTGTTCCCGAGCGCCGATCTCACGAGGCGGCTCTTCGATTCGAGGTACGGAAGGAAGATCGCGTCGTCGATATCGTAGACGACCTTCGAGCGCATCATGGAAAGGAGCGCCTCGAGAAACGGCGGGCAGTACGGCGCGAGCTCCTTCTGGACGAAGACTGCCGAATAGTGCGTTGCGCGCGCCACCGCCGCGGCCCGCGCGAGAAACCTCCCCGCGAAGTAGAGGCCCGATTTCCGGCGCCCCGCGTACATCGTCTCGAGGTAGTCGTCCGCATGGAGGCTCTGCACCGTGCAGCGCAATCCGCGCGACTCGAGATATGGAATGTACTGGAGAATCCGGTAGCGGCTGCTCGGGCCGGAGCGGCCGTACTTCGTGAGAATCAGAACCTCGTGCGCATCTCTCATCGCTCGCTCATCCCGCGCTCCCCCCGCGGGAAGGCAGAATCATCTCCTCGACGAGACCGCAGAGAACGTGCCCCAGCGTCATATGGATCTCCTGGATGCGCGCGAAATCGTCATGGGGGACGACGACGGCGACATCGGCTGCCTCGGCGAGGGGGCCGCCTCCCTTTCCCGAGAACGCGAAAGCGTGCATCCCGAGCGATTTCGCCGCTTCGACCGCGCGAACGACGTTCGGCGAGCCGCCGCTCGTCGAGAGCGCAAGGAGGATGTCACCCTTCCGCCCCATGCTCTCGAGCTGGCGGGAAAAGACCTCTTCGAACGAGAAATCGTTCGCAAGCGCGGTGACGATGGAGCTGTTCGTCGTGAGCGCCTCCGCGTGGTACCCGCGAACCTTGTGGCGGAATCTCCCGACGAGCTCCCCCGCTATGTGCTGCGCGTCCGCGGCGGAGCCGCCGTTGCCGCAGGTGAAAACCACGTTCCCCTGCGAAACGGCAGCGGCTATCGTCTCGGCCATCCGGACGACCTTGGCGGCTTCGGAGTCCGGGAACTTCTCAAGGAGCACCCGCAGGGCCTCGAGCTCCAGACGCACGTGCTTGAGGTGCTGTTCCTTCATAGAAACGCCGCTTTCATTTGTTCAGGATGAGGATCGAGACGACGATCGTTCCGATCCGGATCACGCCGCTGAAGAAGTCGCCGAAAATCTTGTACGCGGATTTCTTCACGATAATGACGTCGCCGCCGTCGGGATGGGCATTACGGTCGACGCCGTGCGCGCTCCCGTCGGACGAATAGACGACGACGCGATCCACGCTTCCGTCCTTTGAAGGGCCTCCCGCGAGCCCTATATACTGAACGATCGTCAGGTCGCCGTTGTAAGGAAACTCGCCGGGCATGTTCACCTCGCCGCCCACGCTGACAGTTCTGCGTATTTCGGGGATCGTGAGCACGTCGCCGTCCTCGAGCTCGATGTTCTTCGCCGGAGCCGGGGACAGATAATCCTTCAGATCGATCTTGACGGTCGTGCCGTTCTTCTTCTGGATGTATGCCGCGGAGCGGTCCGCCGAGGCTTTCAACCCACCGGAGCGCACGATGAGATCCGCGATCCCATCGTTCTGCGCGAGAAAGAATCTCCCCGTGCGGAGCGTGCCGCCTTCGACCCGCACGTAGCGGCGGCCCTTCAGCCGGTCGAAGACGCCGATCTCATCCTGGTCCGCGAGCGGCATGCCGAATCGCGACTTCGGAACGCCCACCGTCGCGACGCCTCCCGCGGCGATCCTCGCGACGAGGACGCTGTCATCGAACGCGTCGGTCGTAAATCCCCCCGCGAGCTCGATGAGGTCGGCCACCGTCTCCCCCTCGACGATCTCATAGCTCCCGGGCTTCTTCACCTGCCCCGCGATGGCGGCGTGCCACCCCGCGGGAGGCACGTGGACGCGGTCGCCGCTTCTCAGGAACGGATTGTTCCCGAGGTCTCCCTGCTCGACGAAGCGGAGGATATCCACCCGGATCTCTTTGCCGCCGCGCTCGAGCGTGATGAGGCGCAGCGATCCGTTTCCCTTGACGCTCCCCGCTTTTTCGATCGCATCGGCGACGCGCTCGACGCCGGAGACCGCAACGGGGCCCGGGTTCACCACCTCGCCCGTGACGAACACCCTGAAAAGGGCGGGCGTCTCGAGGTAGCAGTAGAGCTCGATGTTTCGAAAATAGGTGTTAACCTTGGTCGCGAGCGCGCGGCGAAATTCGGTGAGCGTGAGCCCGTCCGCGTGAACGGGGCCGATACCCGGAATCAGAACGTCCCCTTCGGGCAGGACGTTGAGGGCGAACATCCGCGGGTCCGGTCCCATGATGCTCACGACGAGGCCGTCGCCGGGCCCGAGAACGTACTGGTCCGGATCGACCGCCTTTTCGAGCATCGGGATATTCGGGAGGAGCGCCGTGCCCGTCGGCTGCTCCCCGCTCGTCTCCCCGGTGCCCAACGTGAGCGGCTGCTCGATGTCTTTGAGACCCTTCTTCTTAAAGACATCCTGCTGGTCGCTGATTGCCGCGAGCGCCGCCTGCGACGACAGGGCGAGCGCGAGGACGACGATCAGAAGATTCGTTACAAAGGCTTTCATGTCATCACACCGCCGGTTAGAACGTCCCAGACACTCTAGCGCGAAATGATCTTTTTCACAATATCGGGAAGTGCTTCGAAAACTCTCCGTTCGCTCGCGAGATCCTTGGTCCCGAGCTGGGCGAGGTGCTTCTTTCCTCCGCCTCCGCCCCCCGCGACGGGCCCGAGCTCCCGGACGATCGCGTCGGCCCCGACCCCGCGCGCCTCGACGAGATCGTCGGTGACGGCGACGATGAACTGCAGCTTTTCGTTGAGCTCGGCCGAGAGCACGGCGATCCCGCTCTTGACCTTGCCGCGGAAGATATCCGCCTGGTTCCGGAGCGCGCCGAGATCCTTCACGGCGAGCCTCCCCGCGGCGACGAGAATCCCGTCGACCGAGGCGGCGGACCGGATGATGCGGTCGAGCTCCTGCGCCGCCTCCCCGCTCTCCGCGCGCTTGAGCTCTCTGCGCAGCTCGTCCGTCTCGGCCGTGAGTGCGCGGACGCGGCCGAGCGTCTCGCCGCGCGACACCTTGAGAATCTCGGCGAGCTCCTCGCCTTGACCCGCGAGCGCGCGGACGTACGCGAGGGCACCCGTCCCCGTCAA
>DATCCP010000169.1:0-2063 GCA_036511215.1 Candidatus Krumholzibacteriaceae bacterium | reverse complement strand
AATCCGCCGGCAGTTCCTGGCTCGCGATTGAGGGGGCGGGCGGTTCGGCATCGCGAATCGGGTCGACGGCGCCTTTATGCTTTCCGTATTCCGGGGCGTACCCGAGAACTGGGGAGCCGGAGGGTTGACCCTGGACGTGCGGGCCGGAATCATCAAGGACCATCTCGCATGCACGCTGCCGATGAGCGTCACCTTGGGGGATTTCTATCTCGCCTCCTTCCGCGTGCAGCCGGGGCTTATCGCCACGATTCCCCTCGGAGAAAGGATCGAGATCACCGGGGCGGTCCGCGCGCATGTCTTTGTCCGCGACCCGGAGTTCTATGCGTGGGGATACAACGTGGGACTGGGGATCAGGGTCACTTCGGGCGGTTTGACGTTGCGGCCCGAGGTGGGGTGGCTGCAGTTCACCGGCGATCTCTCCGGCTCGAACTACATGCAATACGGAATGGGGCTCGAATTGAACCATCGGAAACCGAAAGCAACAAAGGAGCGAGGCTTATGAATGTGGCCAGCATTCGCCGGCGCGGCGCTGCCGCGCTTCTCTGTGCGGTGTATGTGGCGCTCGGGTGCGGTACGATCGGCGGCTGCGGCCGCGAGAAGCCCGCGGGCTTCTCGGGCTCGGGGACGCTCGAGGCGACGGAGGTCACGGTGAGCGCCCAGACGGGCGGGCAGATCGTGCGCCTTACGAAAGAGGAGGGGGACGCGGTCGCGGCGGGGGACACGCTCGCACGAGTCGACGTCGAGAAGCTCCAGCTTCAGAGGAAACAGCTCGTGGCGGGGCTCGACGAGGTCAGGGCGAACAGGATTCCCGCGGCCGAATCCGTGAGGCAGGCGGCGGACAACCTCGCCAATATCGAAAAGAACTACAAGAGAATGTCGGGCCTCCTCGAAAAGGGCACGGCGACCCAGCAGCAGTACGATGACGCCTCCACGAAATACCGCGTCGCCGCGAGCCAGCTTGCCTCCGCCCGCGCGCAGGAAAAGCTCCTCGACGCGAAGGAGAGCGAGATCGACGCGTCCGTCGCGGTGCTCGACCGCGGGATCAGAGACGGCACGGTCCTCTCCCCGGCCTCCGGCGTGATCGCGGAGAAATATGTGGAGAGCGGAGAGACCGTGCCCCCGGGGGGCGCCGTCTACAAGGTCTCCGACACGAAGAAGTACTGGCTCAAGATATACGTCGCCGAGAAGGATCTCGCGCGCTTCAAGCTCGGGGAGGACGTGACGGTGCGGGTCGACGCCTACGCGAAGGATCTCGCGGGGGCCGTCTCATGGGTGTCCCCCGAGGCCGAGTTCACGCCGAAGAACGTGGAAACGAAGGAAGCGCGCGCGGAGCTCGTCTACGCGGTGAAGGTGACGATCAAGGATCCGCCGGCGGAGCTCAAGATAGGCATGCCGGCGGAGGTCTATCTGAAATGAGCGAGCCGGCGCTGCGAGTCGATGCGATCAGAAAGAGCTTCGGCGCTACGGCGGCGCTCTCGGGCGTGAGCTTCTCGGTCGAAGCGGGGGAGATGTTCGGGCTCATCGGCCCCGACGGCGCCGGAAAAACCACGCTCATCCGGATCATCACGTCGCTCATCGACGCCGACGACGGGGAGGCGAGCGTCCTCGGCTTCTCCGTGAAGAGGGAGCCCGCCCGCGTTCGCGAGATTATCGGCTACATGCCGCAGCATTTCTCGCTCTACCAGGATCTGACCGTCGCGGAGAACCTTCGCTTTTTCGCCGACCTCTTCGGCGTCCCCGCGGACGAACGGAAGCGCCGGACCGAAGAGCTCCTCGCCTTCAGCCGCCTCGGAGACTTCGTGAAGCGGCGCGCGGGGGCGCTCTCCGGCGGGATGAAGCAGAAGCTCGCCCTCTCGTGCGCCCTCATCCATACGCCGAGGGCGCTCATTCTCGACGAGCCAACGACGGGGGTCGATCCCGTTTCGCGTCGCGATTTCTGGGAGATGCTCGCTCGGTTGCGCTCGCAGGGGGTCACGATCCTCGTCTCGACGCCGTATATGAACAAGGCGTCGCTCTGCCAACACATGGTCTTCATTCACAAGGGAAAGATCCTCGCGACGGGG
>DATCCP010000168.1:0-2012 GCA_036511215.1 Candidatus Krumholzibacteriaceae bacterium | reverse complement strand
CTCTTCGCGAAATATCACGCCAAGCCCCTCGACGGACATCCGACGCCCGCCACTCCCTTCATCAAGCTCTCGACGGGAGCCTCGGGGGTGGGCGTGGGCTCGAGCTTCGGGCTCGCCTTCGGCGCGATGGACACCTACGGCGCCGCGGCGCCCCTCGTTCAGATCACCGAGGGAGAGGGGGGCATGACGCCGGGACGCGTCGCGGAGGCGTTCGCGACGGCATCGGCCGCGCAGCTGTGGAACATCAAGTTCCACATCGACTGGAACCAGGCTTCGATCGATTCCAACAAGGTCTGCCGCGAGGGTGACAAGCCGGGCGACTACGTCCAGTGGGATCCGATCGAGTTCTGCTTCCTCCACGACTGGAACGTGATCTACGTCGAGAAGGGGCACGACTTCAAGCACGTCCTCGCGGCGCTCGAAGTCGCAAAGGATCGCATCAACGACCAGCCGACGGCGGTCGTCTACCGCACGATAAAGGGCTGGCAGTACGGCATCGAGGGACGCAAGTCGCACGGGGCGGGGCACAAGTTCTGCTCCCCCGAGTACTACAAGACGCTCGAGCCGTTCGAAAAGCGCTTCGGCGTCACGTTCCCGAAGTTCGAGGGCAAGGCGGAGCATACGGCCGTCGAGAAGAATTTCTGGGACACGCTCATGGTCATCCGAAAGGCGCTCGAATCGAACCGCGAGATCTGCGAGTTCTTCGCGGGACGGCTCGCTGACGCGAAGAGCCGGCTCGCGGCGCTCAAGCGCACGAAGCGCCCGGGCTGCCCGAACCTCGGCGTCATCTACACGGACGCGGTCAAGGTGGAGCCGATCCCGAGCGAGTGCACCTACCAGATCGGCTCGCAGGTGACGCTCCGGGGCGCCCTCGGCGACGCGCTGAACTATCTGAACAAGGCCTCGGGCGGGGGCTTCATCGGCGCGTCAGCGGATCTCCTCGAATCGACGAGCATATCGCATCTCGCGAAGGGCTTCCCCGAGGGGCTCTATAACGCCGTCGCCAACCCGAACGCGCGCCTCATCGCGACGGGCGGCATCTGCGAGGACGGCATGGGCGCCTTCATGTCGGGCATCGCGGCGTACGGGACGAACGTCGGGGCGGGCTCGTCATACGGCGCCTTTATCGCCGCGCTCGAGCACATCGCGGCGCGGCTCCACGGCATCGGCCAGCAGGCGCGGCACCATACCTTCGGCGTGCCGTACAATCCATTCATCATCGTCTGCGGACACGCGGGCCTGAAGACCGGCGAGGACGGCCCGACGCACGCCGACCCGCAGCCGCTTCAGCTCCTCCAGGAGAACTTCCCCGACGACGTCATGATCACGCTGACGCCGTGGGATCCGCAGGAGCTCTACCCGATGACCGTCGAGGCACTGAAGAAGCGGCCGGCGGTCCTCGCCCCATTCGTCACGCGCCCGAACGAGATGGTCATGGACCGTGTGAAGCTCCGGGTGCCGCCCGCGACCGCCTCGATCAAGGGGGTCTACGCGCTCCGGAAGGCCGTGAAATCGGCGAAGAAGCCCTACCACGGCACGCTCGTTCTGCAGGGAAGCGGCGTCACGTGCGGGTTCATGGCGGACGTGCTGCCGAAGATGGACGAGGCGGGCCTCAACATGAACATCTACTACGTGTCGAGCGCCGAGCTCTTCTCGATGCTCCCCGAGAAGGAGCGGGAGAAGATCTTCCCGACGGCGCTCATGGCCGAGGCGATGGGGATCACCGGATTCACGCTCCCGACGATGTACCGGTGGATCACCTCGAAAGAGGGGCGTTCGCGCACACTCCACGCCTTCATGAAGGGGCACTACCTCGGAAGCGGCCAGGCCCAGAAGGTGCTCGAGGAGGCGGGGCTCGACGGTGCGGGACAGTGGAAGGGCGTCAGGGACTACGCCCGCATGATGGCGCGGCGCGCGAAGTAGCCTCGCGCGTGCTACCGCTTCTCGGCCGGCAGGTCGCCGACCTTGTTCAGGCTCTTCGGGTTCTTCTGCATGAGGAACTCGACCGCCTT
>DATCCP010000167.1:0-5815 GCA_036511215.1 Candidatus Krumholzibacteriaceae bacterium | reverse complement strand
CAAGCGCGCTCTCGGCGAGGGGAGCCCCGCCGTCAAGCCCTATGCGCTCGAGGCGCTCGGGAGGACCGCGCTGAAGGCGGCCGCCCCGATCATCGATCCCTGGCTCAGGAATTTCAAGTCATCGATCCGCGCGCAGGCTGCGCTCGCCCTCGCTTTCACCGGCGACTCCGCCGCCGCGTCCGAGCTCGACGCCATTATCCAGGATCCCGACCCGCGCGTCGATGCGTGCGCCGCATACGCGATGGGCCGTCTCGGCTACCGCGAAGGTATCGAACGCCTCGCCGCGTTCCTCGCGCACGGGGACGCGGAGGTCAGGTTCCGCGCGGTCGAGGCGCTCGGGAGGCTCAAGGCCGACGATGCGGTCCTCCTCATCGCGCCTCTCACAAAGGACCCGAACCGCTGGGTCGCCGTCAAGGCCGCCGAGGCGATCGGCCGCATCGGGAGCAAGAAGGGCGCCCCGGCGCTCGTGGAGCTCCTCGCCTCGAAGGACGATTATCTCAAAACGCTCGCCCTGAACGGGCTCGCGGTCGTCGGGGACAAGAGGCAGTTCGAACCGGTCAAGCCGCTCCTTGGCGACCCTTCGGCGATGGTCCGCCGCGCAGCGCTCGGGGCGGCGGCGACGACGGGCGGGGACGACGCGCGGACGTATCTCCTCGCCGCGTTCGAGCACGGGACCTCCCCCGAGAAATCGACCGCCCTGGAGCTCCTCGGGAAGCTCGGCAGTTCAGAGGATCTTCTCCTCCTCGTGAAGACGCTTGATACGGCGGGCGACCATCTCATGCGGGAGGGCGCGGCAGCGGGGCTCGGCAACTGGCCGAATGCCGGAGAGCTCCAGGAGCCGTGCGGGTACGAGGACACGACGGGCCGAAAGCTCACGCCGGTCGAAGCGCTCTTCGAAGCCGCGAACGGCGGCGACTGGGTCGTCGCGAGCATCGCGATCGAGTCCCTCGGGAAGGTCGGCCCCGTCGAGATCGTTCCCGATCTCATCCACGTCTATGACGCGCACACATCCTACAACGACGGCGACCGGAAGCTCGCCGTCGTCGAGGCGATCGGCTCGAACGCGAAGAAGATAGACGCCGAGCACGCGCAAGAGTTCGCCCTCGGCGGCTTCTTCGCGAGAGCGGCCGCCGAGGCAGATCTGCGGGTGGCCCGCGCCGCCGCGGGCGCCGCCGCCAAATTCGGCATCAAGCTCGAGGCGGCTCCCTCGGGAACCTGGAAGCGCGGCACGTATCCGTGGGGGGAGCCGGCGCTGCCCCTCGGCGAGAGGAAGATCCTCATCACGACGGCGCGCGGCGACATCGAGATCCTCCTCTACGGTGACGAGGCGCCGAACGCCGTAAAGAGCATTCTCACGCTCGCAGGGAAGGGCTTCTTCGACGGGTTCAATTTCCACCGCGTCGTGCCGGGATTCGTTATCCAGGGCGGCTGCCCGAGGGGTGACGGGTGGGGAGACGCGGGGTACCTTCTCCGCAACGAGGTCAACATGCACCGTTACGAGCGGGGCACCGTCGGCATGGCCGACTCGGGCAAGGACACGGCGGGCAGCCAGTTCTTCATCACGCACACGGCGCAGCCGCATCTCAACGGGCGCTACGTCATCATAGGGAAGGTTACGCGCGGCATGAACGTCGTCGACCTCATCGAGGAGGGAGACGTATTCAGCGTCAAGGTCGTCGAGTAGCCTCTCTCGCGAGCTCCCCGAGCACCGTGCGGTGGGCCTCGAAGGCGATCGGCGGGAGACTCCCGAGCGGAAAGAACCGCACGTCCTCGGCGTCGTCCCCCGCCGCGAGCGTCCCGCCGGTGATGCGGGCGCGGTAGAGCACGAGGAGCGAGTTCCCGCGCGGATCGTCGAAGCAGGAAACCACCGTGTGAAGCGCCTCGATCTCGACGGCGAGCCCCGTTTCCTCGAGCGCCTCGCGGACGCCGGTCGACCTCACGTCCTCATCGTATTCGATGAATCCCGACGGAATCACCCAGAGCCCCTTGTATGGATCGAAGCGCCGCTTGACGAGGAGCACGCGGCCCTCCTCCACGACGATGACCCCGACGGCGGGGGCGGGATTGCGGTAATGAACGTAGCCGCACGAGGGGCATCGCATCCTCAGGTGCTCCCCCTCGCGCGCGGCCTCGAGCGGCTGCGCGCAGACCGGGCAATATGAAAACTCGCGGCTCATCGTCTCGTCGGTTGATAGCGCAGGACCCACAACCGCCAGTCGCGGTCCATCGCGTCGAAATCCTTGCCGTAGACCTTCTTGAACTGATCGTTGAACGCGGACGGCGCGTCGAGCGGGCCGTCGGTCGCCTTGTAGAGCTGCATGAACTTCTCGATGCCGTCGTGATCGATGAGGTATATCGTGAACGATGCCCATCCGGGCACGGTGACGGAAAAGCCGGCCTGATCCATCAATTCCCTGCTCAATATCTTGTAGAGGGCGGGGAGTTGCTTGTTGACGACGAGGTCCTTCGCCACCATGTGCAAATCCCTTCCGTCCTGCCACGATCCGAGCACGTAGAACACGGCTCCCTCGGCGAGCCCGAACGGCGGAATTCCGAGATGCGCGAGCAGCATGTGGACCATCTCGTGATCGCTGTACGAATTGCTCGTGTGGTACTCGCTTTTCTTGTACAGCATGAGCTCGTGCCCTTTGGTCACGCCGAACATCTCCTGGAGCTTCTGCTCGGTCGGGTAGTAGTAGTAGTTGATCTTCTCGTCCAACTTGAGGTGGAGCTTCTTGACGGTGCTCTCGACGAAGGCGGCCTCCTTGTCGACGGCTCCCGCGGGGAACGGGCTTCCCTCGAGGTAATAGAAGTCCACGTACTTCGTCTCGACCTTCTTCCAGGGGACGGGCTCCTCGAGAACAAGCTCGGCGTCGTCGTAGTACATCCAGCCCGTGAGCTGGCAGATGAGCCCGAGCTCCGCGTAGCGCGCGTTCTTGGGAATATCGACGCGCCTCCCGATTCGCCGCCACTTGGTCGTGCCGAGGAGGTACGGCGTGTACCCGTCGGCGTAGTAGCGGTCCTGGACGCGCTTTCCGTCCTTGTCGTAGAACCTCACGTAGATATTCGCGCGCTCGACCTGCCCTCTGTTCTTCTTGAGATCCTGCCCCATCATCTGCGCCGCGAACCACAGGCGGTAACCGGGCGTCACGGGCTGCCGCTGCACCAGCACCATCCAGCGGTCGACGTTGAAGGTGCCGCGAAGATAGAACGCGAAGTTGCCGCTGCTCTTGTCAGCCATCGATTTTCCGTAGTAGTTCATCTGCTTGCCGGTTCCGTCGAAGTACTGCATCTCCCATCCCTTGGGCACGGAGGCGTTCCATTCCTCGAAGGACGGGTTTTTGAGAAGGTTCACGCCGACGGGAATCAAGGGGAGAACCTCCTTCTTCTCTCTCGTGCCGCATCCCACGACCGAGACGACCGCAAGAAGGGCCGCCGCCGCAATCGTCAATCTCCGCGATGTCATCGATTCCTCCTATAGTTTCCTCAGATACTTCGTCGCATCCTCGGGGAGAAGCGTGTTGATGTACACTCCCGTCCCGAGCTCGAAACCGGCCGGAGTCGTGATCCGGGGGAAAATCTTCACGTGCCAGTGATAGTAGTCCTCGTTCTCTTCGCTCGTCGGAGTGTTCTGGATGACCATGTTGTAGGCCGGATCCTTGAGCCCCCGCGCGAACTTCCCGAGCGTTCGGTTGAGAATGCGCGCGAAGCCCGTGAGCTCCGAGAAGGTCGCCGCCCCGAACGCCGAACGGTGCTCGAGCGGAAGGATCCATGTCTCGAAGGGACTCCGCGACGCGAACGGCTCGATGACCATGAAGCCGTCCCCCTCCATGACGACGCGCGTCTTCTCCTTCCGCTCCATCTCGATGATTCTGCAGAAGAGACATTCGCCGGTATCGTCGTTGAAACGCGTCGCCTCTTCGAGACGGTGCCGGATATGGAGCGGCACGACCGGCGTCGCGACGATCTGCGAGTGCGGATGCTCGAGCGACGTGCCCGCCTCCCGGCCGTGATTCCTGAAAATGGTGATGAGCTTGAACCGTTTGTCCTGGCTCAGTGCCCGGTACCGCTCGTAGTACATCGAGACGACCTCGAATGCCTTCTCGTCGTCGACGAGCCCGAGGGAAGCGTTGTGAACCGGTGTCTCGACGATCACCTCATGCTTGCCGAGCCCCGGCATGCTGCGAAAGAAATTGGAATCTTCCTCGCGGACCGACTCTCCCTCCGGTACGAGCGCCGGAAACCGGTTCGGAACGACGCGCATGGTCCATTTTCCCCGCTCGTCGCGGTTCGCGGTGATCTCGGGAGGGGTCTGCGTTTCATGCCCGGGACAGAAAGGGCAGCGCCGCGAGAAGCGGGGAACGCGCCGCTTTTTCACCGGCTTGATGAGCTCTTCGGGGCGCTTGGCGCGCTCCGTCGAAACGATGACCCATTCCTTCGTCGCCGGATTCTGCCGAATCTCCGGCATGGTACGCCTCCGCCGCTATTTCCCCGATTTGTCCTTGCCGAACTCCCGCCACCGCCCCGCCATGGTGAGAAGATTGTCGTACACGATTCGGTTCACGGTGCCCTTCGGGTACGCTCCCGTCCTGGACGGCTTTCCCGCGGGGAGCCCCGTGAGAATCGCGATGCCCTCGTCGACCGATCTCACGGGGTAGATATGAAATTTCTTCTGCGCGACGGCCTCGACGACCTCTCCGTTGAGCATGAGGTCGGGGACGTTCTGCTCGGGAATGATGACTCCCTCGGCACCCTTGAGACCCCGCGATTTGCACACACGGAAGAAGCCCTCGATCTTCTCGTTCACGCCGCCGATCGGCTGGATCTCCCCCTTCTGGTTGATCGAGCCGGTCACGGCGATGTCCTGCCTGAGCGGAATCTCGCCGAGGCTCGAGAGAATCGCATAGAGCTCCGTCGAGGAGGCGCTGTCTCCGTCGACCCCGCCGTACGACTGCTCGAAGCAGAGGCTCGCGCTCATGGCGAGCGGATGCTCCTGCCCGTACCTTCCCCTCAGAAAGCCGCCGAGGATGAGCACGCCCTTGTCGTGCGTGCGCCCGCTCATGTCCGCTTCCCGCTCGATGTTGATGACGCCGGCGTTCCCGAGGGACGTGCGCGCGGTGATACGGGAGGGCTTGCCGAACATGTAGTCGCCGAGATCGTACACGGAGAGCCCGTTCACCTGGCCGACGACGGAACCGGCCGTATCGATCATGAGCGTTCCCTCGTCGATGCGCTCCTGGATTTTGTCCTCGAGGAGATTGAGACGTTCGTTGCGGCGCACGATCGCCTCGTGGACGTGCTTCCCGGTGACGCTGCCGTTTCCCTCTTCCCCGGCGAGATACACGGACTCGCGGATGACGTCCGAGATCTCGCTGAATCGCGTGGATACCTTGTTCTGGCGCCCCGCGAGCCGCACGCCGTACTCGACGACCGCGGCGACTCCCGAGCGGTCAAAAGGCCTCAGGTGCTCCTTGCTGGCGAGCGCCTTGATGAAGCCCGCGTACTGCTTGATGATGCTGTGCGAGTTCTTCACCTCGCGGTCGAACTCCGCCTTGATCTTGAATATCTTTTGGAAATCCTCGTCGTACGAGTACAGGAGAGTATAGAGGTAGTCGTCCCCGATGAGCACGATCTTGACCTTGAGCCTCATCGCCTCGGGCTTCATGACGGAGGAGCCGATAAAGCTCCATGGATCGTAGCTCTGGATGAGGGCCTCGTTGCTCTTGAGCGTGCGCTTGAGGCTCTGCCACACGCCCGGCTCCGTGAACACGTCGAGCGCGTTCAGCACGAGGTAGCCGCCGTTCGCCCTGTGGAA
>DATCCP010000166.1:0-5759 GCA_036511215.1 Candidatus Krumholzibacteriaceae bacterium | reverse complement strand
GCCGCTCGAGAGGCCGAAGAACTGCGAATCGAAGATATAGGATGTCGGCTCCAGCGTTGCGGCGATGCGCCGCTCCTGAGCCGCGCGAGCGGCGGCGCAGAAGCCGAGGAGTACGATCGCCGCGCACGTGACGCCGAAGCGCGCCCGGCGAATGAAACGCTCTCTCGCCGCTCCCGTGTCGTTCATGGCCGGAATGTCACCTGCTTCTTGAACGTGCGCATGTCGCGTTTCCCCGCAGGCCGGAACCACGCGTCGATGATACGGGCGATACGTTTCGCCGCGCGGCCGTCGCCGAAGGGGTTTCTCACCCGGGCCATTCGGTCATATACCCGTTTGCTCTCGAGGATCCGTTCGACCTCGGCGACGATTCTCTCGCGGTGAGGGCCGGCGAGAACGGCGCCGCCTGCCTCGACGATTTCGGGGCGCTCCGTCTCGTCACGCATCACGACGACGGGGAGTCCGAGCGCCGGCGCTTCCTCCTGCAGCCCGCCCGAATCGGTGAGAACGATGCTGGCCTCCCTCATGATACGGACGAGGTCCATGTACTCGAGCGGAGCGGTGAGGGTGATTCGCGGGTGCGACGAAAGCGTGCGCTCGATCGGTTTCTTGACCGCGGGATTCGGATGCACCGGGAGCACTATCTCGACGTCCCCGTTCCGCTCGACGAGGTCGAGGAGCGCGGCGCAGATTTCCTCGATTCCGCCGCCGAAGCTCTCCCTGCGATGCGCAGTGACGAGGATGAGCCGTTTTGCCCGCCGCGGGAGCGCTCGGCGCCTTTTCCCCGATTTCAGCCTTGCGAGTGTGAGATGGAGCGCGTCGATCACCGTGTTTCCCGTGACAAACACGCTTGTCCGGTCGACGCCTTCGTCCGTGAGCGCCCGCGCGGCGCGCCGCGTCGGAGCGAAATGGAGCTGCGCGACCCGGCCGATGAGCTGCCGGTTAATCTCCTCGGGGTACGGATTCCAGATGTTGTGCGTTCTGAGACCCGCCTCGACGTGGGCGACGGGGATGTGCCGGTAGAAGGCGACGAGCGCGGCGGCGAACGCGGAGGTCGTGTCGCCCTGCACGATGACCATGTCGATCCTCTCGCGCTCGAGAATCGCGTCGAGCCGCTGCATGGTTCGCGTCGCGATATCCATGAGCGACTGGTTCTCGATCATGACGTTCAAATCGTGGGTGGGCTTGATGGAGAAGAATCGCAGCAGCGGTTCGCACATCTGCCGGTGCTGCGCCGTGAAACAGGTTCGGATGGTAAAGGCCCCCGGGTGTTTCCGGAGTTCCTCGATCACGGGGGCGAGCTTTATCACCTCGGGCCGCGTGCCGAAGACGATCATGAGGCGGCGTTTTTCATTCTTCATTCCCATCACCGCACCTCGAGCACCGAGTTTCTGCCTCCGAAGCCGTCCGGCTCGGTCACCGGGTTCGACGGGTCGACGATTTTCTGTTTCCGGTTCACGAGTAATTTGTATGCGTATCGTCCGGGGCGCAGCTGCACGTTCGCCGTCCATCCGCCCTTCGCTTCTCTCTTCATGGGGGTCGCTCCCGGCTCCCAGTTGTTGAATGAGCCGATGATCGACACCTCCGCGGCGCTCGTGCTCGTGTACCTGACACGTACGTTCCTGATCTGGTCCGGCGCGGGCTTTTTCTCCTTCTTATCGCTCTCGGGAGCCGTGAGACGATCGTATCCCTCGACGATCGCGTCGAGCTCGTTGCTCATTCCCGTCGGGGGAAGACCCGCCTCGTCGCTCAGCTCGAACAGCACGCGGTCGGGCGAGTCATCCCAGGACAATGCGATGAGGAACGAGTTCGGTCCCTTCCTGAGTTCGACGGGCCCGCCCGTTTCGTCGGGACGTTCCCCGGGGCCCGGCACGAGGGGCTCGCTGTTGATCCAGAGCAGCGACGCGTTCTTCGTGGCGAGCCTCCAGGTGAGCTTCATGCGCGCCGGAGCGTCGACGGCTGTATAGAGCAGCACGTAGCCTGCAGGGAGCTTTCCATAGAGACGCTGGGGCCACAGGGACCCTTCGGCGTCGATCGCGCCGGCGGGCGCCTCCTTCCATCGAAGCGCTCGTCCGTCGGCGGCCGTGTACGTCTTGAGGAGATCCGCCTGAAACGCGAGTGCGTTCCTCATCGCCTGATCCGTTTTCTCGAAGGGTCCGATTGAGAGCCAGCGAAACGGGCGCACGATGCTCTCTTCAAGGAGCGCGATGGGCGTGCCGTCGAGGGCGACCGTCAGCGAGAACGGGTAGCGACCGGGGGAGACGAGCCCTTTCGGAGCGACCGTGAGTGTCAGATCCGTGCGTTCCGAGTCCTTGCTCACGAGGAAGCGGGCCGGAAGCAGCGGCTTCGTCACGAACTCGCGGAGAAACGTGCCCTCGACCGTTCCCTGAATGTCATGATCCGCCTTGTACGTGAGGCGTATCTCGAGGGGGACGGGTCTGTCGGCGATGCGCCGCCCCTCGGGCATATCGAGCGCGACGTCGTACTCCTTCGTCAGGGCGACGCTCGCGACGCGGTGAATCTCGACCCGGCGCCCCGCGGAGAGAAAATCGATCGTGCAGGGCAGCGTGATGATCCCCGGTTCGGTCGTCGGAGGCAGCGACACCTTTCCCTCGTAGCGGAGCGGCGCCCCCCCCGGCGCGAGGGTGACGACCTGAGCGCTCTCCATCATTTTCCACCGGTTCTCCCCGACCTGCACGTAGAACTGCGAAGCGACGAGTGTATCGCGCACCGTGCGGAGGGAGGCGGTGAAATTGATCGCCCGTCCCGGCTGAACAGGCTGTTCGGGTACCTCGAGCCTGAATACGACGCCGCAGTCCCGCTCGAACCGGGCGGAGAGATCCGCCTTGACGCGCGCGAGATCCGGCCTCGAGGTCGCGAGCGTCTCCGTGATGAGCCTCTTTGTGCGCGGGGAGAGCCTGAGCCATTTCGCCTGGTCGAGAACCCTCCAGCGTTCCTCGCTCGAATCGAGAAGCCCCGTAAACCGCGAGATCCACGCGAGCAGACCGTTCGTAACGCTGGTCGCGTTCTGGTACGATTCGAGGGTCATTTTTCCCCCCGAAAGCATCGCGACGAGCGAGTCGACGCCGCTGCGCAGCCCCGCGAGCTCTTTCGGCGGCACGAGCTTCTCGCGTTCGAATAGGAGCGTCAGATTCACGAGCGAGGATGCCGTCTTCCAGCGGGGAAAGAGGCGGTCTGGGATGAGGCGGCTGTCGCGCCAGTAAGCGATCCACGGGGCCTGCCCCGGAGCCATGCCGGACGCAGAGCCCTCTGCGGATGCTCGGAAAGCCACAAAGGGCTCGCCGTCCTCGGGAAGCGCCCCGGTGAGGAGATCGAGCATCGTAAAGCGCATCAGGGAGTCGTCCCAGGGCTCCGGAGACCCGGGTCCTTTCAGCTTGACGGTCCCCGATGCCGTGCTCAGTTCGACGTATGCGGAAGCGATTCTCCCGTGGGCGTCCGGACCGAGGGTCCGGTCGAGGATCAACGGCAGGAGCTGCCCGGGACCGTACGTGGTGACGAACTTGCCGTCGTCGGCGACTGGATAGAAGCACTGCCGCCGCGGATCGTAGAAGCTCTGGATGATGAGATCGGAAAGCGAGTTCGACCAGGCGAGAAACTCGATCGCGTCCTCGTACGCGCCTGTTTTCCAGGCGATGAGATGAAGGCTGTAGAGCTCGAGGTCCGCGAGCGCATTGAGGCCGACAGAGAGCGCTCCGCCCGTGGCGGGCGGAGTGTCCGGCATACCTCTCACGAGCCTGCCGTCTGTGACGTTCCCCTCCGCGAAAAGCTGCATCACGGAGCGGCTTATGTCGGGATAGTACTTCTTGAGGAGTGTGGGGTCGTTCTCGAAGAGGAGGTACGCGGTTGTCGCCATGAGGGGGTAGAAGCGCAGGGGGGAGAGAGCATGGCCGGGAGAGAGGGCGTTCGGCTGCGTCTGTCCCTCGAGGAAGCTCACGAGCTCCTGCCTCAGGGCGGCGTCCTGCGGCTGCGCCGGAGCCACTCGTGCCGAGGAGCCGACAAGCAGCAGGATAAGGAGGCCCGGTACGGATACCGCGATCTTCCGGAGTGGCACGTTCATGATTGAACAATGGATAACCGAATCTCGCGTCGCAAGTCAAGAAGCAGTTTGTTGTTGACACTTCCGTCCGTGCATTCTTAAATTGCCCGAATCGCGAGAAAGGAGCGGGAGATGGGATTCGAAAACGTGCTCGTTGAGAAATCGGGCCGCATCGCTCGGCTGACGATCAATCGCCCGACAAAGCTCAATGCGCTGAGTGTTCGGACGGTGGTCGAGCTCATCGAGGCCTTCACGCAGATGAAAAACGATGTGGAGGTCGGCGTCGTCATTCTGACGGGCGCGGGGGAGAAGTCGTTTGCCGCGGGGGCCGACATCGGCGAGCTCCTCACGCTCGAGCCGCTCGGAGGCAAGGAGTACGCCGCGCGCGGCCAGCGCCTCACCAATCTCATGGAGAATCTCGGGGTGCCGGTCATCGCCGCGATAAATGGATTCGCGCTCGGGGGCGGGTGCGAGCTCGCGCTCGCGTGCACGGTCAGGATCGCGGCCGACAGGGCGCGGATAGGGCTCCCCGAGATCAATCTCGGCACGATGCCGGGCTACGGCGGGACGCAGCGTCTCGCGCGGCTCATTCCCCGTGGGATCGCAATGGAGCTTGTGACGACCGGGCGGATTCTCACCGCGCAGGAAGCGCTCAGTCTCGGCCTCGTAAACAGGGTCGTCCCCGCGGGGGAGCTCAGGGAGGCCGCCGATGAGATGGCGAGGGTTTTTCTCTCGAAGCCTGCGGTGTCCCTCAGGGGATGCATCGAGGCGGTCCTTCACGGCACGGAGATGTCTTTCGAGGACGGCTTGCGTCTCGAAGCCTCGCTGTTCGCCATAACGTGCGGGACGGAGGACATGAAGGAAGGAATGAAGGCCTTTCTCGAAAAGAGGGAGAGCGCTTTCAAGGGGCGCTGACTCGCGCCGCGTGGCAGAGCTTTTGCTCGAAAGAATTTGAAAATGTACCTTTCAACTAGTACTATTAATGATGCGGTGAGGTATCTAGTCTTGGCCGGCCCGGTCAGATTGCATATTTCATGTTAAGGCAATCGGTTAGAACTTTGGTGAACGAGCGAGAGTGGCGGAACTGGCAGACGCGCAGGACTTAGGATCCTGTGAGGAAACTCGTGGGGGTTCAAATCCCCCCTCTCGCATATGGCTAAAGTTACCATGTGTGGGTAGTTTCCAACCGGTCTGATTGTGGGGTAACGATGGACAGGAAGTTTCTCGAAGGTGAAATCGGTATTCGCGTCGCGGAGGACAAGAGCTGCCAGAGGGTCATCTCGGTCGAAATAGCTCCCGGGCGGTTCAAAGGGGAGAAGACGCGCGTTCTCAAGGAAATGGCGAAGGAGGTCGCGCTCCCCGGGTTCAGGAAGGGCAAGGTTCCCATAGACGTCGTGGAGCGGCGCTTCGCGGACGAGATCAGGGCCGAGGCGCTCCGGAGCATCCTTCCGCAGGCCTACGAGCACGTGGTCGCGGAGAAAGAGCTCGAACCGGTCGGGGACCCGGAGTTCCGCGACGTGAAGGTCGAGGATGACAGCCCGCTCACCTTTACGATGTGCGTCGAGGTTCTGCCGCGGTTCGAGATCGAGAGCTATCGCGACATGAAGGTCGAGACCGAAGAGATCACGGTGCGCGACGAAGAGGTCGAAGAGGTCATCAAGAGCCTCCAGGAGCGTTCGGCGGACTTCATCAAGGTCGACCGGCC
>DATCCP010000165.1:0-8242 GCA_036511215.1 Candidatus Krumholzibacteriaceae bacterium | reverse complement strand
TTCCTGTCCGGAACGCCGAGCCGTTTCATCCGCCGGTACCACTCGCGGCCGAACGCGGGGTCGAAGTTCATCAGGGTTCCGTCCTTCCAGTCGGCGTAGACGGGCCGCTCGGATTCGACCCTGAAGCCCTCGCTGCGGGGGGGCACGATGAAGGCGTCGTCCGGCGCCGTGCTCGTCCGCGCCCAGCGCTGCACCTCGAGCCAGGATGAGTCCTGACCGTTACCCACGGCGAAGTCACCGCGCCCCGGGGACGCGAGGACCCCCGCAACGAGAACGCACGCCGCGAACGCGCAGGAGACCGAGCGCGGAGAGAGCCGTTTCGCGCGCGAGCGAAAAGCCGCCACAATGAGAATGAAGGCGAGGGAAGCGGGCGCGGCGCCCTTCCACCCGTTCGCTCCGTAGACGAGGGCGAACGAGAGGAGCGCGGCGAGGTGCGAGGCGCTCGTCGAACGCCTCCCCTCGAAAACGCCGAAGAGGAACGAGGCGAGGTAGAGCATCGCGAAATAAACGATGAGCTGGAAGCTGCGCAGAGGCTGAAGCGTGAAGATCGCGGGCAGCGGAATCCACTCCGAGCAGACGACGCCGAGAGCGCACAGGAGCAGCACCGAGATCGCGGCCGCCACCGTGGGTCGCTTGATCGAGCGCGGGGCGCCGGCGACGAGGACCGCGAACCCCGCGAGCGCGACGCCGGCCCCGGCAAACCCCCGGAGCGCCCATGAAAACGGAAAGATGTGGTGCCCGGACCGCAGGGCGAGGAGCTTCACCCATTCGGGATCGGCCGACAGGAGTCGAAACTCCGCGGGAGATCTCAGCGCCTTCCAGACGAGGAGCGGGCTTACGACCGCGATGAAAAGCCCGGCACAGGCGAGCGCGCGCCGTATGCCGATCTCCCGGAGATTCACGAGCGCCGCCCCGGCGAGCGCAACCGCAGCGTACGACGCCGAGAGCGGGTGCACGAGCGCCGTGACGCCGAGGAGAACGGAGGCGCGTCGATACTGCCCCCGGAGAAACGCGCAGAGGGAAAAAAGAACGAGCGGGAGCGCCGCCGTTCTCGTGAGAAAAATGCTCTCGACGGTCGCCGTGTCGGCGAGCGTGACCCTGGAGAAGACGAGCAGCACGCAGGCGACGAGCCCCACTTCCCATCGACCGAAAAGCGCGACCGCGAGCTCCGAGAACGCGGCGAAGGTCGCCGCGAGCGCGGCGCAGTAGCACGCGAAGAAGAGCCACGGAAGCGACAGCCCCCCGGCGCGCGCGACGAGCGCAATCGCCTTCCAGAGAAACGTGTAGTAGTACTGCTGCGCCGGCAGAAGATAGTCGCCGGCGTAGAGACCCGGGTGAATGGAAGCCTTGACGAACGGGATGACGATCGCGTGATCCCAGACGCCGTAGTGATACCCGTTCACGCCGAAGATCGAGATGAGCGTGAAAAGGGGAGCGAGGATCAGGAGGGCGCGGCGCGAGCGAACGAGCGCCTCCTCCCCCGACGATCCTTCCGCGATCCGCGCGGTCGTTTCCATTCCGTCCGATCCTTTGCCGCGCCCCCGCGCCGGTCACCGGGCGCGCATCGCCGCCAACAGCGCGAGCCCCGCCGCGAAGGCGCCGGCGAGAAGAGCGGCGGATGACGCGAATCTGCCCATGACGAGATGCCCGATTCCGATGAGAGCGAGATACAGCGCGGCGACGCCGAACACGATTTTGAGCGCCGTGAGCGGCCCGAGACCGTCGCCCGGCGAGGACGGCAGATCGCGGCTGATGGCCCGCCATCCGGCTCCGCCCGGATGGCACCGCACGTAGAACCGGATGAGGTGCTCGCGAGAGACCGGCTTCGTTGCGAGCGTCACCGCGATCCAGAGCGGTGTGCTCACGAGGACCGTGAGCGCCGTCGAATACGGAAACCTGACCCAACTTTCATTCCCGAAACGCTGAGAGCCCGCGGCGTACGCGAGCGCGCCCGTCGACAGGAGCGCCGCCGCCATGGCCGTGATCTCGCTCCACGCGTTCACGCGCCACCAGTACCACCGCGCGATGTAGACGGAGCCGACGCCCGCCGTCACCGAGATGATGAGCTTCCATGCGAACGAGATATCCTTGACGGCGAACGAGGCGATCGCGCCGAATACGGCGAGGACGAGCACGGCCGCCTGGGCCGCCACGAGGTACTGCCGATCCGATCTGCCCTTCCAGACGAAGCGCCGCAAGAGATCGTTCACGACGAGGGACGAGCCCCAGTTGAGCTGCGTGCTCTCGGTCGACATAAAGGCGGCGAAAAACGCGGCGAGGACGAGCCCGAAGAGACCGGGCTGGAGCACCGCCCGCATGACCATCGGGTAGAGGCGCTCGGGATCGTCGATCTTTCCGAAAAGGGCCATCCCGCACAGGCCGACGATGATCCACGGCCAGGGGCGCAGCGCCACGTGGGCGATCGAGAACCAGAGGTATCCGAAAACGGAGTGCCGCTCGTTCTTCGCGGCGAACAACCGCTGGGCGAGGTAGCCGCCGCCATCGATCGTATAGGAGGCCCACCAGACGATGAGAACGAGAATGAGAAACTCGGTGAACGGATTCGCCGCCGTCACGGACGCGATCTTCGGGATGATCCGGAACGTATCGTCGAGGGAGAACCCGTTCGCGGCGATGCGATCACGGATCGGACCCCATCCCCCGATCGAGCGGAACGCGACGACGGCCGTCGCGATGCATCCGCCCATCGCGAGCCCGAACTGGAAGAAGTCGGTGATGACGACGCCCCAGAGACCGGAGATCGTCGTGTAGCCGACGGTGACCACGAAGAGAACGAGGACGGTGAACGATTCGGGATCCATGCCGATGATGGTCTTCGTTTGGTCCCACCCCATCACGACGACGACGATCTTCACCATCGCCCGCATGACCCAGGCGATGATGAGAACGTTCTGCAGAATGCCGAACCACACCGCTCGATAGCACCGCAGAATCGCGGCGGGCTTGCCGTCGTACCGGAGCTCGACGAACTCCGCGTCGGTCGTGATCTGCGCCCGGTGCCAGAGATGGGAGAAGAGGAACACGGTGACGATGCCGCCGATGCCCCACTGCCACCAGAGCCAGTTCTGCCATATCCCTCCCCTGGCGACGAGACCTGAGACGACGAGCGGCGTATCGGCGGCGAAGGTCGTCGCCACCATGGAGGTCCCGATGAGCCACCACGGGAGCGACCGCCCCGAGACGAAATACTCCTCCGTGTTACGCCTCGCCCGCTTCGAGAGAATGATGCCGACGGCGAACGATGCGACGAGGTACAGGACGATGATGAAGATATCGAGAAACGTGAGGTGCATGTGCGTCGCCCTCAGAACGCGACCGTCATGGTGAGCGTGAAAGCGTAGCCGCTCAGGTCCACCGAACCCTCGCCGTAGGCGCCCTTGTCGGAGAGAGCCTCGGGCCCGAATTGCGGGGCGCCCTCCTCGTCCGTGTAGTACGCGAGAAAGACGCCGACCGATCTTCCGTCCGAGCCCGTCGCGGTGCCCGTCAACCCCTTGATTTTGGCCCAGCGCCCCTTTACCCCGATATCGAGGCCGACGCGAGGAGCCAGCGCGAATGAGAGCCCCGCGCCCCCGTGGAGGCCGAACCCCCACTTCGTGAGCTCGGCCTTGAATCCGTCGGCGGATCCCCCCGACGTCACGGTCTCCTCGAAGGAGGCCTTCGTGTAGTACATCCCTCCCCCCGCGAACGCGTACGGTTTCGCAAAGGGAAGCGGCGGAAGCTTCACGTAAACCGTTCCGGTCAGGGGATACGCCTTCACCGTGTGGTGGTAATCGAACCGGTCCCCACCCCCCGCGTCGAAGCTGAAATCGGATTTGCCCGTGATGATTCCGCCGCCGATCCCGAGATCGATCATCGGCACGAGCGGCACGACGACCTCACCCTCGAATTCGGGAACCCAGTGAATGGCGTCGATCTGCCCGGAGGCGCCGTTCGCCGCGAGCACCTCGTTGTTGAGGTAGTCGGTGAAATGGTTGAAGTCTCCATAGGAAATGTAGCTGAGGCCCCCGCTCAAGCGAACGCCGATTCCGGCCGTGGCCGGCGCCGCCGCGAGCAGCGCTCCGAGCGCGATGCAGGAAGCTGCCGCGAAACCTCTCATGCCGATCTCCTTCCCTCGTGCGTCCGCGCGCGCCGCCCGGCGATCCTGCCGCCTCCCGTGCAGCTCATCGGGGCCGGCGGGGCGCCTCGCTCACGAGTCCTGCGAGCCCTCTTTGACGAACCCGATGCGACCGCAGCCCGGGGGCTTGTCCCCGAGCACCTGGGCAGCCGCCTCGAGCTCGTTCGCTTTCTCGAACTTCACGACCGAATGGATGATCCGCCAGGGGATGAGAAGGTTCACGGAGTGCCGCTCCGCCTTCTGCTTCCGCTTCGGGATGTAGCGCCCGGCAGCGTTCCTGATTTCCATCGTCACGAAGTTCCTGTTCTCCACCCATATGCCGACCTCGTCGACGGCCGTGACTCTGCAGAAAAAGGGTCCGTCCGCCGGAACGCCGGCGAAGGCGAGCCCCTCGTTGCTCGTGAGCTTGACGAGTATCGTTTGACCGACGAGATCCCGCGCATCATCCATTGCCATCACGCTCCCTCGCACGCCGCGACAAAGTCCGTTAATTCCCGCAGATTCTGAATGTTGGAGGAGAAAATATCAAACAAAAACGTTCAATGAGGCCGGCATCGCTTCCCGTTCGGGAGACAGATGCCCCTCCCGTCCGTTTTCTCGAGAAGCCGCTCATAGAGATCCCTCGCGGCCCCCGGCTTCTCGAGCCTCGTGCCGAAGAGGTCCGCGACTTCACCGCGCGCGAGACGCCCCTCGTGAAACGACTCGTGGAGTGCCTCCCCCATGAGAGCCCCGAGCGCATCGATCACGAAGAGGCGTCTCTTGACGCCGAGGCCGAGAATCCGCGCGAGCGACTTCGCGGCGCGGCCGGGCCCGCCCCCCAAGCGCTCGTGCTCGATGAAGACCTTGAGAACGTGCGCGAGCTCCTTCGTTTCCCTCAGGGAGTGACTGCGGATGGGGCGCGTCACGACGCCGTCCGCGCCGAGCGCCGAGAGCAGCGCGTCATCCTTCGCGCAATCCTGGGCGGGATTGACGATCTTCGCGGCGAAGCACACGAGCGCCTCGGCGATCACGGCGCCGAAAAAACCGTCCCCCGCCGGGAGCGGCTTCGCTCGCCGCTCGAGGAGTTCTCCCCGCAGGGAATGGAGCACGAACCGCGCCGCCTCGCGCACGGCGCGGGCGGGCTCGAACTTCACGATGAGGAAGGTGTTGATCGAAGGGGCGTAGGTCATGCCTTTGTATTTCAGATTCTCGAGGATCGGCACGGCATCGCGCGGGGCCACCTTCCGCGACCGCAGGTAGGACGAGAACGCATGGTACGTCGTCCGGCACTGAACCTCGGGCAGGAGCGCGTCGAAGCGCTCCCTTCGCCCGTTCGGAAGATCGACGAGGCGCTTTCCACGAACGCCCGCGAAGAACGAATGGATCGCCTCGATCGTCTCGTGAAGGAAGGGCGTATGCCGGTCGATCTCCTCCCCCTCGACCCACTCGTCGATAATATCCCGGTATGCCTCGTACTTGAGCATCGGCGAGGTCGTGAACACGCAGTACCGCGACGCGTCGATGGCGACCGCCTCGGCGTCCTCCCGCCCCTTCCGCAGGAGACGCCAGTAGATGTCGTCGATGTTCTGAACGATGACCGCCTCCCGGTAGTCGCGGCCGAGCACGGCGTGAACCTCCGCCGGCAGGTGGTTCGAGGCGAGGTGCGACTCCCCGATGACGACGAGGATCAGGGAGTCGGGAAAAAAGGTGCGAATGGTGCCTATCCGGCGGGCCGCGAGGCGGTCGCGTCTCCGGATATACCTGAGATAATCCCGCGGCTCCGAATCTATCCCGAAGATCGGTATGAACGGATTCTTCGCGAGCTCGAAGATCCGCCGGTAGCTCTCCCAGCTGAAGCCCCATTCGGAGCGGTAATCGATCGCCTTGAGGAACTGCGCCTCCGTCGACGTCCCCTTCATCCACCGGTCGAGCGATTCCTGCTGGTGCACGTAGAGCATCTCGAGCGCGAGCACGACGGGGCGCCCCCGCGCCGAGAGCTCCCTCATGAGACGGAGCACCCAGTCCTGGCTCGCGTCGAGGGGATGGTAATCGCCGAAATAGACGATGTCGCAGCGCGAGGCCGCCTCGATGACGTCGGCGGCGCCCGTGATCGTCCGGTAACTCCTGAACTCGGAGTTGAATTCCCTGATATAGCGCGACTTGTGCGTCTTGTCGACGCCGAAGATCTCGCGCTTGAGGCGCGAAATGATCCGCCGGTTGGCCTTGATTTCCTCTTCGATTGCCTTCGATGCGACCATTTCTATCCTCGCGTGCCCCGGCATGTGCCATGATTTCCATCGACAAGACGGCCGGTTTGCCTTACATACTGTACTGTAGCATCAGTCGTACCGGCTACCAAGAATGGAGGTCCGATGAAGCGGACGCCCCCCCCGAACATGGACAGGATCGAGGAGCTGCTGAAAAAGGCACTCGACGAAGGAAGAGGCGGTCTCCTCGAGCATGAGATCTACGAAATCCTCGCTCTCGTGGGCTTTCGCGTTCCGCGCGCGTCGTTCGTCTCGAGCGTAGGGGAGCTCCGCGCGCTCGACCTCGACGCCGTGCCGGGGGAAGAAGTAGTCTGCAAGCTCATCTCCCCCGCCATGCCGCACCGGTCCGAGTTCGGCGGAATCAAGTTCGTCAAACGCACGCGGAAAGAGCTCACCGCCGCATTCCACGAGTTCGAGCGCATCGCGCGGAAGACGCGCTCGCCGCTCGCGGGCATGATGATCGCCGAGAAGGTCGCGGGCACGGACTCCGTGCCGCACCAGCTCCTCGTCTCCGTGAGACAGGATCCGTCGTTCGGGCCGGTCGTCTTCTGCGGACTCGGCGGCGTGGGAACCGAGGTCTACAAGAGAGGCCTGAGAAGGGAGAAGGCGCTCCTCATCAGAGCGGCCTCCGACGCCGTCGACCGCGAGGGCACCCGGGGCGCGCTCGAGCGGACCTTCTTCTATCCCATCGTCGCGGGTGCCACGCGCATCACCTCCGCGCCGCTCGTCGACACGGAGCGGCTCATCGACGCCTTGGCTGCCTTCGCGAACCTCGGGCGGAGGTTTTCCCCCCTCGAGAAGACATCCTCCGTCACGATCGAGGAGCTCGAGGTCAATCCCCTCCAGATTACACCGGACGGCGGGCTCGTCCCGCTCGACGCCTTGATGACGATCTCCGGTCTGAAGCGCGATCTCGCGGTGCCGCCGCAGGAGGGGATCAGAAGGCTTCTCGAGCCGAAGAGCGCGCTTATCGTGGGAGCGTCGGCGAACAAGGTCAACGTGGGCCGGATCATTCTCCGGAACCTCATCAAGGGCGGGGGCGTGCCGAAGGAGCGGATCTATCTCCTCCACCCCGAAGCGGCCGAGATAGACGGCTGCCGCTCGTTCACGTCGATCGAGGAGCTCCCGGAGAAGGTCGACATGACGGTGTTCACTATCCCTGCCGACGAGAAGGCCGCCACACTCCTCGAGGATCTCATCGAGGGTGAAAAGACGTCCTCGATAACGCTCATCTCGGCGGGGTTCGGCGAGACCGAAAAGGGCCGCGAGCTCGACCGGCGGCTCCGCGATTCGATCGCGGAGGTCCGCGCGCGCGCCGGGGGGGGCGTGGTCGTCAACGGGCCGAACTGCATGGGGATCGTCTCGAAGCCCGGCGGCTACAACACCTTCTTTCTCCCCGAGTACAAGCTCCCCTTCCGGGGCGCCTTCGGCGAACGGTGCGCCATCATCAGCCAGAGCGGCGCGTACCTCGTGACCCTCGTCAGCAACCTCGACCGGATCATCAACCCGAAATACATGATCACCTACGGCAACCAGGTCGACGTTTCGGCGACCGACTACCTCATCGCTCTCAAGGACGATCCCGGGATCGATCTCTTCTGCCTCTATCTCGAGGGGCTTAAATCCCTCGACGGGGAGCGGTTCCTCGCGGCCGCGCGGGAGATCATCGCCGCGGGAAAGGACATCCTCCTCTACAAGGCGGGGCGGACCGAGGCGGGAGCGACGGCGGTAGCGTCGCACACCGCTTCGATGGCGGGGAACTACGAGGTCATGGAACGGATTCTTCTCGACGCGGGCGTCATCATCCTCGACACCCTCGACGAGGTCGAGGACGTCATCAAGGTCTTCGCGCTTCTCGGCG
>DATCCP010000164.1:0-3084 GCA_036511215.1 Candidatus Krumholzibacteriaceae bacterium | reverse complement strand
TCGTCATATCGGAGGTCTGTGCGATCGAAGCCGACGAGAAAATGAGAACGAGAATCCACAGCGCCCACAGATGGAAGGGTCGTGGCGGATAGTGCATCACGCGGCCACCTCCTGACGTCCTCGCCAAACGCTCCTGCTGTCGTTGAATGAGCCGAGCTAAGCACGAGATCGCCCGTTTGTCAAGCGGAGTGAGGCATAAGCTCGGGATCGTTACACCCGCGCGAGTTGACATTTCACTTGATTCGGCCTATGCTAAGCAAGATGCAAGCTATGAAGATCACATTCACCATCGATCCGAGCGACAGGCAAGTAATGGTGGTCTATTTCGGAATAGCCGAGGGCAAAGTAGCCAGAACAGTCGAGATTGCGGATGGCGAGTGCTACATCGATGAAGATGAGAAGGGGAATCCCATTGGAATAGAAATGCTTCGCCCCGGGCATCTCGAGATTCTGGTGAGTCAGGTCGCGAAGAAATATCACATTCCCGCGATAAATGAAGCTGTCAACAGTGTCCGGACCGCGCTTGCCTGCGCCTGATGTAACCAGGGAATTTGTCCAGCAACCTGCTGGACAATTGCCTCATCGGGATACGCTGCGGAGCGCCCGCACCAAACGCAAAGAGACTTGCATATAGTGACACTATGTGCTAAGGTGATCGCATATGGTGCAGGCGGTAAAAAGACGTTTCTGGATCGATCTCATCGAGCATGAGTGGCGGGAGCGCTCCGTCGTCTGGCTCGCGGGCGTTCGTCGCGTGGGCAAGACGTACCTGTCGCGGACACTTCCCGATATCGAGTATTTCGACTGCGAGCTCCCGCGCGTCCGGCGCATGATGGAGGACGTCGAGGGCTTCCTCGACGGTCTGGACGGCCGGAGAATCGTCCTCGATGAGATTCACCGCTTGAAGAATCCCTCGGAGCTTCTGAAGATCGCCGCCGATCACTATCCCAAGCTTCGTGTCCTCGCGACCGGCTCTTCCACGCTCGGCGCCTCGAGAAAATTCAAGGACACGCTCGCGGGGCGCAAGCGCGACATCTGGCTGACGCCATTGTGCGAAGCCGATCTCGCGGATTTCAAGAACCGCGACCTCGCTCATCGGCTCCTGCGGGGCGGCCTCCCGCCGTTTTTCCTCGCGGAGGAGCTTCCCGAGCGGGATTTCCAGGAGTGGCTCGACGCGTACTGGGCGAGGGACATTATGGAGCTCTTTCGGCTGGAGAGGCGCAGCTCTTTTCAGAGGTTCGCCGAACTCGTCATGGCTCAGAGCGGAGGGATCTTCGAGGCGAAGAGCTTCGCGGCGCCCTGCGAGGTCAGCCGGTCGACAATCGCGAACTATCTGAAGGTCCTCGAGACCACGCTCTCCGTGCACGTGATCAGGCCGTTCAACGCCCGGCGGCCGAACGAGATCATCTCGGCCCCAAAGGTGTACGCATTCGACACCGGGTTCATATGCTATCACCGCGGGTGGAAGGATCTTCGCGCTGAGGATCTCGGGGCGCTATGGGAGCATTACGTTCTCAACGAAATGATGGCGAGGATGCAGAGCCGGAGAATCAACTACTGGAGGGACAAGCGCGGCCATGAGGTCGATTTCATCATCGCGGGGAGAGGCGCGCAATCGGCGGGCGGGGACGCGCATCCCGCGGCGATCGAGTGCAAGTGGTCGGCCGGCGAATTCGACAGTGGCAATCTGCTCGCCTTTCGCAGGCAACATCCCAGGGGGGAGAATTTCGTAGTCGCCCAGGACGTCGCGCGGCCGTATGTCCGCAGCTACAGCGACGTGAAGGTGCGCTTTATCGGTCTCTCCTCGCTGGGGGAGGCCCTGCTTAACGGAGACGACAGAGGCAAGCAGCACGGAGGTGCAAACACAGCATGAACACGTTTCAATTGACGTTGGTCATTCTCGCCGCGGTCGCGTTCTGGGGCGGCATGTTCTACTGGAGCCGTCGGATTCAGCAGAAACGCCGGGCAGCGCTCGATCGGGTCGCGACCGAACTGCGGTGGAGCTTCGCGCCCGAAGCGGACGACACGCTGCGAATGGGCATGGGGAACTTCCGCCTTTGCTCCCACGGGCGCTCGAAGCGTTTCACCAATCTCATGCGGGGCTCGGGCGAGAACTCAGGGATGGCACTCTTCGACTACGCCTACACGATTGGCGGAGGGAAGGAAAGGCACACATTCCGGCAGACGGTGCTGAGCCTGAACGTCGGGGGGCGGCCGCTGCCGCGCTTCTGCCTTCGACCCGAGCATGTATGGGACAAGGTCGAAGCCTTTTTCGGGCACAAGGACATCGCTTTCGACGCGCACCCGGATTTCTCGAAGAGGTACTCACTGCGCGGGGACGACGAGTATCAGATTCGAAACTTCTTCAGCGAGAAATTGATCGCGTTCATCGAGAAAGAGCCCGGGATCACGATGGAGGGGGACGGGAGCACGATCATTCTCTACCGGCACCGAAAGCTTCTCAAGCCGGGGGAGATCCGCCTCTTCCTTGAAATAGGATCCAGACTAAAGGCGCTCTTGCGGTCGTAGCGCCCATGCGGGCGTCAGTATAAGGCGTGTCTGCCTCGATGCAGGCCCGGACTGAATCGCTCGCTGAGAAAGAGGTAGCCATCCGGGCTTAGAAACATCGAGGCATTCTTGAAAGGAACGGGGACCACCGTCCGGCTCGAGAAGCAATCCCTTGATATATAGAGCGTGCCGTTGTTGCTATTTAAGACTATCGCGACCTCTCCGCCGGGAGCCGCAACCACCCCGTACGAATAGCCTCTTTCCAGCTGGACCGTCTTCCAGTTAGCGCCCCCGTCGTGGGAGCAGAGGAGAATCCCGCCGCTAATTACAGCGAACACGTTGCCGACGCGATCGGCATCGATCGAATAGATCTGGAGGCTGTCCGACATGCGTCGCCACGTATCGCCGTCATCGGTCGATCCCACCACTCCGCTATAGATTGTGCCAAGATAGACGCAGCCGTCGGCACCGGTGCTGATTGACGTAACCGTTGTTCCCTTGAATGCACTTTCCCAGGAGGAGCCGCCGTCTTTAGATCTCAGAACACCCGTGTCGGTACGTCCGAAGATCACCCCG
>DATCCP010000163.1:0-3527 GCA_036511215.1 Candidatus Krumholzibacteriaceae bacterium | reverse complement strand
CTCTATACTCCGCTCAGCATGGCCTTCTACGTAATGGGCAAGAGCTGGGTTAATATGTTGATATTTATGGTGATAGCAATTATTGAAATCAGTTTAGATCTTGTTCTCATACCGCGCTATGGGCTCTGGGGAGGGATGGCGGGCGTTTCCATCGCTCTCCTGGCCACGGTCGTCGTCTTTCATGTCGTTATGAGGCGGCTCCAACCAGATATCAAGACTCCGGTCGACTTCTTGATCCGGTGCACCGCTGCCGCGGTTCCGACCTGTCTCCTGTCGATTCCCGCCATGCGCTGGCATTCCGTCGGGGCCATTGCGCTCATGATTCCGGTGGGCCTCGCGCTTCTCATCGTTGGGTTCAGGGTGATGAAGGTCATCGGGCCCGAGGAGAGAGAGATGATCATGCGGCTCCCGATCCCGGCGAAGGAGCGGCTCTTGGGTCTTTTCTAGAGGAGCTGACGAATGTACCGTGGGGTAACAATCTCGGTCGTCATCCCGTGTTACAACGAGGAGCAGGGTCTCGCGCGGGTCATTCCGTCGCTGCCGAAGTCCGTCGACGAGATCGTCGTCGTCGACAACAACTCCACCGATCGCACCGGAGAGGTCGCGCGCGGGCTCGGGGCGAAGGTCGTCTTCGAGGCGAGGAAGGGATACGGCGCCGCGTACAAGGCGGGGCTCGCCGCGGTGACGGGGGATATCACGGTCACGATGGACGGGGACGGCACGTATCCCGCCGACCAGATCGAGGAGTGCGTCGGCTATCTTCTGGACCGCAATATCGACTTCCTAAGCGCCTCGCGGTTTCCGCTCGAGGACGCGCGCGCGATGAATTTCTCGAACAAGGTTGGAAACGCGATTCTGACCTGCGCGACGCTCGTTCTCTTCATGAGCGGAATCAAGGATTCCCAGTCGGGGATGTGGATTTTCCGGAGCGCGCTCTACCGGGAGCTCGCGCCGAAGAGCGACGGAATGCCCTTCAGCGAGGAGATCAAGATCAAAGCGATCAGGCACCCGCGCGTGAGGTTCGAGGAATACCACATCCGCTACCATCCGAGGATCGGCGAGGTGAAGCTCGAGAAATGGCGCGACGGTTTCAGGAATCTCTCGTATCTCGTCAAGCTCAGGTGCATGCGATAAGGAGTGTGCGATGCTCAAGAGTCTGTTTCTCATCGTAATCACGGTGCTCGTCAATACGACGGGGCAGTTCATGGTCAAGACGGGGGTCAACCGGGTCGGTGCCGTGAGCCTCCTCGATCCGCATGCGATCCTCCGGGCGCTCTCGTCCTGGCTCGTTCTCGGCGGCTTCGTCGTCTACTTTATCAGCGCGCTTATCTGGATCAGCATTCTCTCGAAGGCGGAGCTCAGCTGGGCGTTCCCCATGCTGAGCCTCTCCTATGTTCTTACCGCGCTCCTTTCGCCGGTGATTCTCCACGAGAGCTTCTCGGCCCAGCGGCTCATCGGCACGTTCGTGATCTGCCTCGGCGTGTTTCTCGTGTACAAAACGTACTGAGGCGCGCTATTTTCGGGAAATGGGAACCGCCATATTCATCCTCGAAGCGATCGTCATAGCGCTCTCGCTCGCCGCGGGGCGGGGGCGCATCGGCGGTCCTGAAATAGTGCGCATCGCGCTGGCCTTCTTCGCGCTGTTCGTCATTCCGGGCGCGGCGCTCGAACGCCTCGTCTTCAGGGCGCGAGGTTCGGCCCTCGAAACGGCCTGCCGGATCTTCATCCTGGGTCTCGTGTTCGTTTCAAGCGTCGTCTGCGCGGGATTCATCCCCGGTGTCTCGTACGGGGCGATTTCGATTGTCGCCTCGGTGCTTGCGCTCGTCATCGCGGGGCTCGGCCCCTTGAAGAAAGCGCGGCCCAGCGCTGCGGGTGCGCGGTCGTGGATCATTCTCGCGCTTCTTTTCGTCCTCTCTTTTCTCGTCTTCTCGGGGACGGGCGAGCTCGGCTGGAACACCGATTCGCTCGATCACGTGAGCTTTGTGCGCAGGAGCGTCGATAGCGGCGCCCTCTTTCCGCGCGACTCTTTCTACCGGGAGGGGGACGGCGTCTCGCTCGACCCGCGCAAGGGTCTCTGGCATCCGGTGCTCTCGCTCTGGACGTATCAGTCGCACGCGTCCGCCGACCGGGTTTGGCGGGTACTCCCCGGCTTCGTTGCGTACTTTGCGATGTCGTCGTTCCTGCTTCTGGCGCTCGAGCTGTGCGGCTCGACCCTCGGTGCGGTCGTCGCGCTCGGGCTCTTTCTCCTGTTCTATGGGGGGGAGGGTTTCGGATGGCTCACGAAGCTCGGCCTCAGCAGGAACATCGCGCAGATTGCGCTCTGGACCGATCTTGCGTTCCTCATTGCCTACTACCGAACGAGGGACGCCGGGTATCTTCTCGTGACGTTTCTCGCCGCGTGCATGGGGACCGCCTTTCACGTCTCGTTCGCGCTTTTCGCCGGAACGGTTCTTCTCGGCCTTCTTCTCTACGTGACGTTTCTGCCCGGGGGCAGGGGGTGGCGGGCGGCGTTCTGGCGAAGCGTTCCTCTGCAGCTCGCAGGCATCGCCGTTCCTCTTGCGATCCGCGCGAGCGCGGCGGTGGCGCCGGCGAACGTGATCCACACCCACCTTCAGGGAATGCTCATATTCGGGCGGAATCTCGCCGTCGTGGATCCCGCGGAGATTGCGACGAGATACGGGCTCGTTTTCTTCTACGCCGTGGGGCTCGCGCCGTTCTTCTTTCTCGCCGCGAGGCGATCCGAACGGCGGGGGCTCGTGTTCATACTGTTCATCGTCCCGCTGGTTATCGTTCTCGATCCTCTTATTGCCGCGGTCTTGGAGGGGCGTATCGGCTACCTTCACTATCGTATCCTCGATGCGGCCCCCATTCTCGTGATGCTGGCGCTCGTCGTCGCGGGGCTCTTCGAGATTCTCTTCTTTGGGGGAACGTCGAACCGGGGTGCGGCAGGTGCGCCGCGGTTCCGGGGACCGGCGCGCGGGGTCTTGAACCGTATCCTCGCCGCGGGTTGTATCGCGGTCTTTATTCTCTATCCCATACGCTTGTCTGTGCCCCGTCTTGAGAACTCGGCTCGCGCGTTACTCACGAGGCGGACGGAGCCGACTCGGGAGTACGCAGCTCTCTTTGACGCCCTCGGGAAGCGGATACCCGGCCATTCGGTCATCGCGTCGGATCCGGTGACGAGCTACATGCTCTCGGCGTATACGGATCATTTCGTCACGGTCACCCTCGATCAGCACGGCTCCCCGGCGGACACGGGCGCAATGGACCGGCTGCGCGAGGCGAGGAATCTGATGAGCCCCGCTTGCGCGCTCGCAGCGAGCGCTCCGTGGCTGAAGCAGGAGCGAGTCGACTACGTGCTGCTCAATATGGATCCTCCCGCGCAGGGAGATTTCTTCAACTCCTTAGCGTGGGGGGCGTCGGGGGCGGCATACGAGAAGCTCCGTGCGTGTCCTTCCGTGCTGACGGAGGTGCTCGCGGTCGGGAGCTTCCGCTTGTTCGGCGTTGAGCGGGGCGCGCTTGAGTCG
>DATCCP010000162.1:0-11924 GCA_036511215.1 Candidatus Krumholzibacteriaceae bacterium | reverse complement strand
CTTCTACGATCCCGATCTCCCCGGGCGGATCGTCGAGGCGCTCGCGCGGTGCGGTATTCCCCGCGCGATCGGCGCGAGCGCTCCATTGAAGGAGTGAGCGGTGGATACGACCACGTTACGTCCGAGAGTCATCGTCGCGCTCGACGTCGAGAAGCGCGATCGCGCCCTCGAAATCGTCACGCTGACGAGCCCCGCGATCGGCCTCTACAAGGTCGGGAGCCGTCTCTTCACGTCGGAGGGCCCCGCGATCGTGAAGGAGATCGGATCCCGCGGGGCCTCGGTGTTCCTCGACCTCAAGTTTCACGACATTCCGGCGACCGTCGAGGGATCGGTCCGCGCCGCGACGGCGCTGGGGGTTGCGATGATGACGATCCACACGTCGGGAGGCCTCGAGATGATGCGGGCCGCGGCGAGGGCCGCATCGGATGAATCGAAGCGGCTTTCGATCGTCCGCCCGATCGTCGTCGGGGTCACCGTGCTGACGAGCCTCTCGAAGGATGACCTCTCCCGGACGTTCGGGACGCCCGGAACCGTGAGGGATCTCGTTCTGCGCCTCGCCACGCAGGCCCGCGAGGCGGGGCTCGACGGCGTCGTCGCCTCCGTGGAGGAGGCGCGGCCCATCAAGGATGAACTCGGGGAGGGTTTCAAGGTCGTCACGCCGGGCATTCGCCCCGCGGGCGCCGCGGCGGGAGATCAGAAACGGATCGCCACGCCGCGGGCCGCGCGCGAGGCGGGGAGCGACTACCTCGTCGTCGGCCGGCCCATCATCGAAGCGCCGTCGCCGCGCGCGGCGGCGGAGCAGATTCTCCGCGAGCTCGAGGAGCGCTGAGCCGTGACGCTCCTTGCGGTCATTATTTTCCTCGCCGTATACGTCGGGCTCGTCGCAACCCGCAGCCACCGCGCGCTCGTCGCGTGGGCCGGTATCGTGATCGCGCTTCTCGCTGGCGCGCTCAGGATCCGGGAAATCGCGCCGAGCATCAACTGGAACGTCCTCGGCATCTTCGCCGGCACGCTCATCCTCGCCGAGCTTTTCATCATCTCGAAGGTGCCCGAGACGATCGCCGACATTCTCATCAACCGCAGCGCCAACCTCGGCGTCGCGTTCATCGCGATCATCTCGTTCACGTCGTTCCTCTCGATGTTCGTCGAGAACGTCGCCGCCGCCCTCATCGTGGCGCCCATCGCGATCCAGCTCGCGCGGAAAGCGGGTGTGTCTCCCGTGCCCGTGATCATCGGCATCGCGATCACGTCGAATCTCCAGGGCACGGCGACCCTCATCGGCGACCCGCCGAGCATGATTCTCGGCGCCGCGATGAAGATGAACTTCATGGACTTCATCTTCTACCACGCGCGGGGCGGGACGGGGAGCATCAAGCCCGGAATATTCTGGTTCGTGCAGATCGGCGCCGTCGTGAGCATCGGCGTCCTGTGCCTCTTCTTCAAGGGGATGCGCCGCAGGCTCGACCCGATCCCCGTGACAAGCGTCTTCAGTCTCGTCCCCGGCCTTCTCCTCGTCATTATGATCCTGCTCCTTTCCTGCGCCACGTTCGTCGATCCGGGATTCCGGTGGTTCGGCGGAGCCGTGTGCATGGTGGTGGCGCTCGCCGGCATCGTCTGGTACGGCGCCCACGACCGCTCGCGCGTCGGAACGGTCCTGCGCGGATTTGACTGGGGCACGGCGGCGTTTCTCGCCGGTGTCTTCGTTCTCGTCGGGATGCTCGACAACCGCGGCGTCATCGGAGCCGTCGTTTCCCGGCTCGCCGTGCTCAAAGGCGCGCCCCCGTTCATCCTCTACTCCGCCGTCGTCTGGGTGTCCGTTCTCCTGTCGGGCTTCATCGACAACGTGCCGTACGTGACGGCGATGCTCCCCGTCGTGATGCGGTTCGCCGTCGAAGCGGGCCTTCCGGTCGAGATTTTCGCGTTCGGACTTCTCCTCGGCGCCTGCCTCGGCGGAAACATCACCCCGATCGGCGCCTCCGCGAACGTCGTCGCGGTGGGTCTCCTCCACCGGGAGGGGTACCCCGTCTCCTTCGGGAGATTCATGAAAATGGGGCTCCCGTTCACCGTCGCGGCGACGGGCGCGGCATATCTGGCGCTCTGGTTCGCGTACCGCTGACCGCGCCCCCGATTCACGTTGACGAACCATTCGTAATTCCATTAAGATGTGAAGGTTAAGGCCGGTGCCGGGAGGGCGTGGCGTACGGCGCCGCGGGGCCCGGCGCATGGGCGGGGAGCACGGTAAGCATTTTGAAAAGGGGAACGCGATGAGAGTCCTCATTACGGGAATCACGGGATTCGCGGGAAGCCATCTCGCCGATCTCTGCCTCGCCCGGAAAAACGTCGAGCTCTTCGGGATCATCCGCTGGAGGAGCAGGACCGAGAACATCGAGCACATCTGGGACAAGGTGAAGCTCATCGAGTGCGACCTGCGTGATGCGACGTCGACGCGCGACGCGATCGAGGAGATACGTCCCGAGTACATCTTTCACCTCGCGGCGCAGAGCTTCGTTCCGACGTCGTGGAACGCGCCGACCGAGTCGCTCGTCACGAACATCATCGGTCAGCTCAACGTCTTCGAAGCGGTACGCAAGATAAAACTCGCCTGCCGCATACAGATCGCCTGCTCGAGCGAGGAGTACGGGATGGTGTACGCGGGGGAGATTCCCATCCGCGAAACGAACCCCCTGCGCCCGTTGAGCCCGTATGCGGTGAGCAAGGTCGGACAGGACATGCTCGGGTACCAGTATTACATGAGCTACAAGATGGACGTCGTGCGGACGCGCGGGTTCAATCACACGGGGCCGCGGCGCCCGGCCATCTTCGTGTGCTCCGATTTCGCCAAGCAGATCGTCGATATCGAACGGGGTCTGCGTGAGCCGGTCATCCGGGTCGGCAACCTCGAGGCGCGCCGCGATTTCACCGACGTGCGCGACATCGCGCGCGCGTATTGGCTCGCCCTCGAGAAGGGGAAGCCGGGCGAGGTGTACAACCTCTGCTCGGGAACGAGCTATCGTATCCGCGAAGTCCTCGACATGCTGCTCGCGCTCTCCGGCGTGCGGGTCGATGTGAAGCAGGAGGCTTCGAGGCTGCGGCCGAGCGACGTTCCGCACCTCGAGGGAGACAACGGAAAGTTTGGCGCGGACACGGGCTGGAAGCCCGAGATACCGTTCGAGCGGACGCTCAGGGATCTCCTCGATTTCTGGCGAAACAACCCCGGCCGGAAATAGCCCGCGGAGGCGGCGCCCTCGATGCGATCACTGGTGACCGGAGCGTGCGGATTCGTCGGTGCGTACCTCGTCAGCGAGCTCGCCGGGGCGGGGGGCGAGGTTGTCGCGACCGATCTCGCCGAGCTTCCCGCGGAGAGGCTCTGTCGCAGCACGAGCGGCGCCGTCGCACCGGGATCGTGTCCCGCGTTCCCCCCGGGGGTCGGGTATCGCAGCTGTGATATTCTCGATGCCGCCGCCGTGAAGGCGCTCATCGCGAGCGTTCGCCCCGACTGCATCTACCATCTCGCGGCGCAGAGCTCGGCGGCGCGGTCCCTCGAGGAGCCGCGGCGCACGCTCGAGACGAACGTGTTCGGCACGCTCAACGTCCTCGAAGCCGTCCGCGGGCTCGCGCCCGCCTGCCCCGGCGCGAAGACGAGGTCGGGGAAGGTTCGCGTGCTCTCGGTCGGCTCGAGCGAGGAGTACGGCCGGCGGCCGCGCGGCGAGATGCCGCTCCGCGAGGAGAGCCCCGTCGAACCGGTGAGCCCCTACGCGGTGAGCAAGGCGGCGCAGACGATGCTCGCGCTCCAGTATGAGGGCTCCTACGCGCTCGACGTCGTCGCGACGAGGAGTTTCGGTCACACGGGCCCCGCCCAGAGCGACCGTTTCGTGCTTCCCTCGTTCGCGCGGCAGTGCGCGGAGATAAAGGCGCTCAAGCGCGCGCCGGTGGTCAAGGTCGGGAACCTCGGTGTCGTTCGTGATTTTCTCGACGTGCGCGACGTCGTCCGCGCCTACCGGATGATCGTGGAGGACGTGGACGATCCGGGCGTGTATAATGTATGTTCTGGACGGGGACTACCCCTCGGGGAGGCGCTCGATTTTTTCGTGCGCGCCTCCGGCGCCGCCGTGAAGGTCGAAGAGGACCCGGCGCTCATGCGCTCTGCCGATATTCCCGTCCTCATCGGAGACAACGCGAAGCTCCGCCGCGCGTGCGGATGGGAGCCGGAGCGCTCGACCGAGGCGATGCTCGGAGCGCTGTTCGAGTACTGGGAACGGATCGCAAGGGAGAAGTGAATGTTCAAGATCTGCATGGTCGGGACAGGCTACGTGGGGCTCGTGAGCGGCGCGTGTCTCGCCGATTTCGGGCACCGCGTCATCTGCGTCGACATCGACGCGGCACGTCTCGCCTCGATCACGAACGGCCGTATGCCGATCTATGAGCCGGGGCTCAAGGAGCTCGTCGCGCGAAATCATTCGGCCGGCCGGCTCCTCTTCAGCTCCGATCTCAAGGGCGCGGTCGAGGATTCGCTCGTCATCTTCTCGGCGGTCGGAACTCCCGAGTGCGAGGACGGCTCGTGCGATCTGTCGGCGGTGCACAAGGTGGCGAAGGACGTCGCCCTTCATATGGGAGAGTACAAGGTGTTCGTCCAGAAGAGCACGGTGCCCGTCGGAACCTCCGAGGCGGTCGGAGAGATCATCCGCGCGAACCTCGGGAGGCAGGTCGAGTTCGACCGCGTTTCGAATCCCGAGTTTCTCCGCGAGGGCTCGGCGATCGAGGATTTCATGCGCCCCAACCGCGTCGTTATCGGTGTCGAGACCGAGCGCGCCCGCGAGATCATGCACGAGATCTACCGTCCCCTTTACCTTCTCGAGACGCCGATCGTCTTTACGTCGATCCGGACCGCCGAGCTCATCAAGTACGCGAGCAACGCGTTCCTCGCGACGAAGATATCCTTCATCAACGAGATTGCCGAGCTGTGCGAGAAAGTCGGGGCGGACGTCGACGAGGTCGCGAAGGCGATGGGCCTCGATCGGCGGATCGGGCCCAAGTTCCTCCACGCGGGTGTCGGCTACGGGGGCTCCTGCCTTCCGAAGGACGTCGCCGCGATCATCCATACGGCCGACGACGCGGGCGTTCCGCTGCGCGTCATCAAGGCCGCGGCGGACGTGAATCGCACCCTGATGGACCGGCTCATGGGCAAGATCCGCATCGAGATCCCCGCGCTCGCCAACGCGACGGTCGCCGTCCTCGGCGTCTCGTTCAAGCCGAACACCGACGACGTGCGCGCGTCTCCCGGGATAAGGCTCATCGACCGGCTGATCGCCGCGGGGGTGCGCGTTCGCGCGTACGATCCGGTGGCGCTCGACAACGCCCGCCGGATTTACGGCGGAAAGATCACGTACTGCGAGGATTCGTACGGCGCCGCCTCGGGCGCCGACGCGCTCGTCATCATGACCGAATGGAACGAGTTCCGCGTGCTCGATCTCGAACGGGTAAAGTCATTGCTCGCGAGAGCCGTCGTGTTCGACTGCCGCAACGTGTACCAGCCGGAGGCGATGGAGAAGATGGGATTCAGCTATCATTCCTTCGGAAGGTCGAAACGGTAGAGGGCCGCGCGGCGCGGACCGGGAGGAGTCGTCGATGCGAAAGGTGCTCATCACGGGAGGGGCGGGATTCATCGGGTCGAATTTTGTCAGGTTCCTCCTCCGCTCGCGGAGCGCCGTTCAGGTCACGGTCCTCGACAAGCTCACGTACGCCGGGAATCTCGACAACCTCCGCGAGTTCATGCGGCGGAAGGATTTCCGGTTCGTGCGCGGGGATATCTGCAACGCGCGGCTACTCCAGGAGCTGCTCCCCGGTACCGATATCGTATACAATTTCGCCGCTGAGACGCACGTCGACCGCTCGATCCTCGATGCGGGGAGCTTCGTGAAGACCGACGTTCTCGGCACGTATACGCTGCTCCGGTGCGCGCTCAAAACGCGCGTGAGGCGTTTCGTCCAGATCTCGACCGACGAGGTCTACGGCAGCATCGAGCGGGGGAGCTTCCGCGAGGGAGACGCAATCAAGCCGAACAGCCCGTACTCGGCGAGCAAATCGGGCGCCGATCTCCTCGTCCGCTCGTTCTGCACGACGTACGGTTTCCCCGCCGTGATCACGCGGAGCTCGAACAACTACGGCCCGTTTCAGCACCCGGAAAAGTTCATTCCGCTCTTCATCACGAACGCGATCGAGAAAAGGCCGCTCCCGCTTTACGGTGATGGCAGGAACGTCCGCGATTGGATCTACGTGGAGGACAACTGCCGGGCGATAGAGCTCGCCGGCCGCAGGGGGACGCCGGGTGAGGTCTACAACATCGGTGCGGGAGAGGAGCGCCGGAACGTCGACATCGCGAGGAAGATCATCGAGCTCACGGGCGCGGACGAGGCGCTTCTCACCTTCGTCTCCGACCGTCCCGGGCACGACCGGCGGTACTCCCTCGACGCGCGCAAGATCCGCGCGCTCGGCTGGCGGCCGCGCGTTTGTTTCGACGAGGGTCTCGCGAAGACCGTCCGCTGGTACGCGCAGAACGATCTCTGGTGGAGACCGGTCAAGGAAGGGAGCTTCAAGCGCTATTACGCGAAGCTCTATCGCGGGCGCTTCGCGGAAGCGTCTCAACGGAAGGAGAAGCGGTGAAGGCAGCTGTCGTCGTCGGTGCGCGCCCCAACTTCATGAAGGCCGCGCCCCTCATTCGCGAATTCGCGAACCGTCCCGGTGTGCGCTGCGTTCTCATCCACACGGGCCAGCATTACGACGAGAACATGTCCCGCGTCTTTTTCGAGGATCTCGAGCTTCCGGCGCCCGACATCCACCTCGGTGTCGGTTCAGGGTCCCACGCGGAGCAGACGGGGAAGATCATGATCGCCTTCGAAGGGATCGTCGCCCGCGAGCGCCCCGATCTCATCATCGTCGTCGGAGACGTGAACTCGACCCTGGCATGCTCGCTCGTCGGAGCAAAGGCGCTCGTGCCGGTGGCGCACGTCGAAGCGGGTCTCAGGAGCTTCGACCTCGCGATGCCCGAGGAGATCAACCGGATGGTGACCGACATCCTTTCGAGCTTCTGCTTCACGACCTCGCCGGAGGCCGAGACGAATCTGCTGCGCGAGGGGGTGAGACCGGAACGGATCTTCTTCGTCGGGAACATCATGATCGATTCGCTCCTCTTCTATCTCGAGCGCTCCGAGCGGTCGCGCGTGATCGAGGATCTCGGGCTCGCGCCGGGCTCCTACGTTCTCGTCACGCTGCACCGTCCCTCGAACGTCGACCGTCCGGACGTCTTCGGGGGGATCATGGGGGCGCTCGCCGGCATCGCGCATTCCGTTCCCGTCGTGTTCCCCGTCCACCCCCGCACGAGGAAAATGATCGAATCGGCCGGCGGGGCCCTCGAGATTCCCGAGAACCTCAGGCTCATCGAGCCGCTCGGGTATCTGGATTTCGTCAAGGCGATGCGGCACGCGCGAATCGTCATCACCGATTCCGGGGGTATACAGGAGGAGACAACCGTACTCGGCATCCCGTGTATCACGGTGCGCGAGAACACCGAGCGGCCGATCACGATCGAGATGGGCACGAACGTACTCGTCGGGGTCGACCCCGCGAGAATCCGGAGCGAGGCGGCGAAGATCCTCGGCGGCGCCGTGCGGGCGCATCGCGTCCCGCCGCTGTGGGACGGCAACACCGCGCGGCGCATCGCGGACATCATCGAGGGACGTTTCCCGTTGTGAGCCCTGGAACGGGGCCGCGGCGAGCCTTCCGCCGACGGTTCGAGCGTGTAAACTCCTGCTTGACACGCTCTCGCGAATAGTCAATCCTTACAGTGGCTGGGGTTTAAGGAGTACTCTGTTGGCGAACATAGGGCTCATTCTCGCTGTCGTTCTCTCCTTCGCATTAAGCTCCCTCTTTACGCCGCTCGTGCGGGGTATCGCGGTGCGCCTCAGGATCTGCGAAAAACCGAACGGCCGCACGAGCAGGGACATCGTGCACATCGGCGGGGTCGGGATCATCGGCGCGATCCTCTTCACGCTCATTCCGCTCTTTCTCTTCTACCTTCCGGGAGACTCGGTCGAGCGGGCGTTCATCCCCGTGCTCATCGCGAGCGGTTTTCTCGTCTTTCTCCTCGGGATCATCGACGACCTCCGGAGCCTCCATTATATCTACAAGCTCATTCTCCAGGTCGCCGTCTCCATTTTTGTCGCCTCGGTCGGTCTCGGGCTCCTCATGCACTTCGGCGCGGCGCGCGTCTCCGTGTATCTCCTCGCGCCGCTTTTCCTCGCGATCGGGCTCTGGATGCTCGTCGTGACGACGTCGTTCAATCTGATCGACGGGCTCGACGGCCTCGCCTCCGGGCTCGCGCTCATCGCGGCGGCCTCGTTCGCCGTCGCGGGATACATCTTCGCGCAGCCGCTCGTTCTCGGGATCTCGCTCGTCGTATGCGGCGCCGTGGCCGCCTTCCTGCGGTACAATTTTCCACCGGCGACGATCTTCATGGGGGACTCGGGGAGCCTCTTTCTCGGGCTGCTCTTCGGTCTCGTCTCGCTGCTCCTCCTCGTGCCGGGCACGGATCTCTTGTACCGGATCGCGGGAGATATCGTGATCCTCGCCGTGCCGCTCCTCGATACGGCGCTCGCCTTGACGCGGCGTCTCGTCACGCGGCGTCCCGTCTTCGAGGCCGACCACCGGCACCTGCACCACATGCTCCTGTACCGGTTCCGCTCGACGAAGAAGGTCGACCTGGCCCTCTGGGGGCTTTCGGCCGTGTTCGGCGCGCTCGGCGTCCTCACGATGCGGGGCAGCGCGATCGCGTTCTGCTCGGCGCTCGTGATCGGGATTGTCGTCTTCGTCTTCGCGCTCCGCAGGATGGTGCATTTCGAGCTTCCCGAATCGGTCGAGGAAGAGATACTCGGCGGCTGCGGCATCACGGCGTCGGCGAGCGTGTCCCGTCAGCGCTGAAGAGAGCACCTTTCCAATTGCGTTTTTCCAAACACTGTGATAGTTTTGTCGTCGAGTTATTTACGATGTACGACGCGCACGAGGAGTCGTCATGGGCCGTGCGAAGCAGACAATCATAGGCTGCAGGGGAGACGCGTTGGCGATCCTCAATCGCGATCGCGTGCGCGCGGCGCTCAAGGAAGCGCACCCCCACGCGGAGTTCGTCGATTCCCGCGGGGCCGAGCCCCGGAAGCTCGATGCGCGGAAAGCCGTGTCGGCGCTGCTCCAGCGCCTCGCGAAGGGAGAGATCGACGTCGCCGTGATCGACGCGCGGTGGCTCCCGCTGCAGCTCGCGAGCGGTCTCGAGATCGCGGCGGTGCTCGAGCGCACGAATCCCTTCGACGCGCTCATTTCGTGCGAAAGCCTCATCCTCGACGAGCAGCCCGAGAACACGTGCATCGCGGCCGGCGAGGCGGTGAAGCGGGGGCAGCTCCTCTACTACCGCAGCGATCTCAAGCTCGTCGAAGGAGAGCATGATTTCAACGCGCTCTTTGCCTCGATGAAGCGGGGCGCGATCAACGCGTTCGTCTATCCGGCCGCGGACGTCGAGACGCTCAATCAGCAGGAGCACGTCGTCGAGGTGTTCACGACGTCGATATGCACGCCGGTGGCGGGGCAGGGCGCCCTCGCGCTCGTCGCCGCGCGTGACAGACGTGATCTCGTCGCGATGCTCAGGGACGTCAACGATCTTTCGACCGCGGTCGAGATCGAGCTCGAGAGGATGTTTCTCGAGCGCGTGACGAAGGACGGAAGGGGCCCGGTCGGAGTCCTCGGCAGCGTCGAGGAGAACGGCTTCGAGATCGAGGCCGCGATCGCCTCGCCCGACGGATCGGAGAAGATCTCGGGGGTCGTGAGCGGTGCCCTCTCCGATCGATCGCGAGGCATCGGCAAACTCGCGAGCGAACTCCTCTCGGCGGGCGGGGAAGATATCATCGCGTCCTTCAGAAAACTGAGGGGGAACGTCTGAGGCGATGCTCGACCGGAAACTGATACGGAAAGATCCCGACCGCGTGCGGGAGGGGCTGCGGAAGAAGGGGGCGGCGTTCGATCTCGACTCCTTCCTCGCGCTGGACGAGCGCCAGCGATCCCTCATTCAGGAAACCGAGGCGCTCAAGCACGAGCGCAACGATGTTTCGCAGGAGATATCCCGCCTCAAGAAGGAAAAGGGCGACGCCTCCGCGATCCTCGAGCGGATGAAGAAGACGTCGGAACGGATCAAGGAAATCGACGCCGAGCTCAAGGAGATCGCCGTGCGGCTCGACGAGCTCGCGCTCTTTATCCCGAATATCCCGCACGACACCGTGCCGTACGGCACGTGCCCCGAGCACAACGTGGTTCGGAGGCAGTGGGGCGCCGTGCCGGAGCCCTCGGGCGAGGCGCTCTCCCACTGGGATATCGGGGAAAAGCTCGGGATCATCGACCTCGCCGCGGGCAGCAACCTGAGCGGGAGGGGATTCGTCGTGCTCCGGGGAGACGGGGCGCTCATGTCGCGGGCGCTCGTCAATCTCATGCTCGACATCCACCGGAGGCAGGGTTACGAGGAGACGGCGGTCCCGTACATGGTGAGCCGGCAGTGCATGGTCGGCACGGGGCAACTCCCGAAGCTCGCCGAAGATATGTACCTCTGCGAGAAGGACGACCTTTTCCTCGTCCCGACCGCCGAAGTTCCGCTCACGAATCTGTACCGCGAGTCGGTGATCGACGGGGACCGTATTCCCGTCAAGCTCACCGCGTACAGCCCGTGCTTCCGGCGCGAGGCGGGAAGCTACGGCCAGGACACGAAGGGGCTCGTGCGGGTGCACCAGTTCGACAAGGTCGAGATGGTGAAACTCGTGCTTCCCGAGAAATCCTACGAGGAGCTCGAATCGCTCACCGGGGACGCGACGGCGGTGCTCGAGGCGCTCGAGATCCCGTACCGTGTCATCGAGCTCTGCACGATGGATCTGAGCTTCGGCGCGGCGAAATGCTACGATCTCGAAACGTACGCGCCCGGGATGGCGAGATGGCTCGAGGTGTCCTCCTGCAGCAACTTCGAGGATTTCCAGGCGCGCCGGGCGAACATCCGGTTCAAGCGGCGGCCGAACGACAAGCCCGAGTTCGTGCATACGCTGAACGGCTCCGGGCTTGCGCTCCCGCGGGTCATCGCGACGATCCTCGAGCTCAACCAGACGCCGACCGGCAAGGTCCGCATCCCCCGTGCCCTCGTTCCGTACATGGGGGGCAAGGAATACCTCGAGGCCTGAATCGATCATGAGGGCGCCACGAAATCTTCCGTTTCTCCTCACCGTCTACCTCATTGTCGGCAGCGTCGCAATTGTCACATGTGCAGCCATTTACAACAATAGTCTCATAAGAAAGATGAAAGTCCAGTCCGAGGGCACGACGCGGCTCTTCTCGAGATTCGTCGCCATCGAGCTCAAGCAGCTCACCGATGCGAACCGCCGCACGTTCGTCGCAGAGATCCGGCAGGAGATGCCGATTCCCTATATCATTACCGACGACGTCGGGAGACCGGTCGTCTGGAGCGGGATCGGGATCCCGTTCGAGGGGGTCGAACTCGAGAGGGTCGCGCGCTTCAATCCGTTCGTGCCCAACGACACGCTCCTCGTCGACGTGCTCAAGAAGGCGCGCTCGTTCGAGCGCATCAACAAGCCGATACCGATCGTGACGGATCAGTTCAGGGTCAAGCTCTATTATGGACCCTCCGCGCTCACCCGCGAGCTCGCGGTCGCGCCGTACATCCAGCTCGGGGTCCTCGTCGTGTTCGTGCTCTTCGGTTTTCTCGGGTTTCGCGCCGTGAAGACCGGCGAGCTGCGCTCGATCTGGGTCGGCATGGCGAAGGAGACCGCGCACCAGCTCGGCACGCCGCTGTCATCGATCATGGGCTGGCTCTCGCTCATCCAGGAGGAGAT
>DATCCP010000161.1:0-2119 GCA_036511215.1 Candidatus Krumholzibacteriaceae bacterium | reverse complement strand
TCATCACGGGCGGAGGGAAGATCGGCGCCGTCGAGGCGCTCGTCACGGGGAGGATCGAATCGTCGATCACGAAGACCATCGATCTCTCTCTCGAATGCACGTACTACTCGGGGCTCTCGAGCCAGGTCTTCAGCAACCCGTTCCTCGAGAACGTGGATACGGACTACATCGTGGACAGCTTGGGGCATCCGCTCAAGGACACGTTTCGCTCTCTCGATGTCAGACTGGGCATCACGGTGCGGCTCAGGCAGATGGGGAATCAATAGACGGCCCGCTCCGACAGGCGGACCGCACGAAGGACGGTAGGCGATGAGAATGCTCCTCGTATTGACGCTCGTCGTGGCGTTCGCGGCGGCATCCTACAGCTGCGGCAAGGGCAAATCGGGCTCCCGCGCGGGGCAGAACAAGAAGGTCGGCGCCTGCGATATCGACACGATCACGATCGGCACCGGGATAACGCCCGCCGAGGAAGCGCCCGCGGGTGCTGCCTGGATCCGCGTGAACGCCGTCGACTCCGTCGGGAACGATCTCTTCAAGAAGGCGGCGGACGATCTCAAGGAGGCCCTTGAGCAGCAGGCCGTTCCGATCTACAGCTGCACGGAGCTCACGCACGTCAAATCCGGTCCCTGCTGGCCGGCATACTCGGTCGAGTTCAGAATCAACCTTACTGAACGTGCGGCCGATGAGTTCCACCGGTTTCTCGAGCAGACGGCGATAGCGAACAAGCGGCCCGCAGCCGAGCGCCCTCAGGACTACGGCCAGTTCTTCATCAGCTGCGGCATGGGCTCGTCCGACTGGTGGACCGTGTGGTACGAGAAATAAGCAGAGGGGGCAGCGGGGCGGCCCGAAGATCCGCCGCCCCGCTGCATCGAGCTTCGATTATCTGAGAAGCACCATCTTTTTCGAGATCGTTTCCTTGCCGCTCGTCAGGCGATAGAAGTACACACCAGAGCTCACCGATCGCCCGCCCGAATCGAATCCGCGCCATTCAACCGAGTGCGTCCCCTTCGACTGTCTCTCGGAGTTGGCGAGCCGCACCACGAGCCTCCCCGACGAGTCGTACACATCGAGCGTCACCTGACCCGACGCGGGCACGTAGTAACTGATCGTGGTCGACGGGTTGAACGGGTTCGGATGATTCTGATACAGCGTGAACGGCATCGCCGGCGTCGAGATCGCATCCGTCTCGAAGAGCGTGCGGCGCCCGGCCTCATCGGCGACATCAATGCGGTAGCGGTACGAGGTCCCCGGCTCGCAGCTCTTGTCGCTCATGGAGAATGAGAGCCCGTCCCGCGAGATCTCGGGCGCATCGAGCTCCTCGAACACGCCGCCCGCAGCCTCCGCGCGCATCACTACGAAACGCACGTCCGCTCCAGCCTCAGAAACTTTCCACGTGATCTCCACGAACGACCCGGTGAGCGCCGCCGCATAGCTCTGAAGCAATGCGCCGACCTTCACGTCCTCGGGCCTCAAGAGCGTCGCGGGGCCCATGTTTCCATGCCGATCTACGGCGACGAGCTTGTAGAAGTAATGGTACGAAAATACCCAGCTCCCATCGAAGAGCGTCGTCGCATCCGTCGACCCGAAGAGATTCGAAACGTCGGGAACGAACGAAGCGTCGTCCCCCCGATAGACGTTGTATTTCCCGATGTCCGATGCGGCGTTCTGCGTCCAGGAAAGCGCGAGCCCGTGCGGCGACGCCATCTCGGCCCCCGCGAATCCCGGCGTGAGCCCCGGCGCGAGGTTGTCCACCGAGTAACCGCTGTCGGGCTCCGACGCAATGAAGACCCCGGCCATCGATGTATGCGCCGTGACGATGAAGATCTCGCGCGGAATCCCCGCCTCGGTCGAATCGTTCTTTGTGGGAACGGCTATATTGTACAAGGTATCCCGCGTCGCGAACCAGAAGCCGACCGATTCCCACTCACCCTCGGGCAGACCGAGAGAGACCGCTTCGGATCCGCTAACCCGCACGCCCTTCGCGGTCGCGGGGTCGGCGAGAAGAGCGAGAAGCTTCGAGCGCGGAACCGCCGGCGCCTTCGCCGTGCTCGCTGAAGTTGCCATCGGCCCGCCGCCGCCCGGTATCATTCTCCAGACATTGTAGCCCATGATCGGGCTG
>DATCCP010000160.1:0-3863 GCA_036511215.1 Candidatus Krumholzibacteriaceae bacterium | reverse complement strand
AGATTTCCTTGAACGTATCCGCCGTGTCGAGGATCGTCGTGATCTCGTCCGCCGTGAGCTCTTCGAGCCCGAGGAGGTGCTTTCTGTTAAACGGCACGGTGAACTTCCCCCTTCCCGAAACCGGCGCTCTTTGTGCGCGGGGGCCGCGGGCCGCGAGCGCGCGACTCGGGCCCCCGTCAATCGATCCTTGGAAATGCTATCTCTTCTTGCCGCAGGCCTTCTTCGACTTCGTTCCGCATCCCGCTTTCTTTGCGGCTTTCTTCTTCGGCTTTGCTTTTGCAACCGGCATACTGCCTCCTCTCTTTCCGGTCGACGCCTCTAGACCCTCCTCCACTACCTCCCCCAGAACGACGAGCTCCTCGCCGTCGATCTCCGAGAGGAGCACTTCGACCGTCTCGGTCGGCGACGTGGGAACGTTCTTGCCGACGAAGTCGGCCCGGATCGGAAACTCCCGGTGACCGCGGTCGACGAGGACGGCGAGCTGGATCGCGCTCGGACGCCCGAAATCGATGAGCTCGTCGAGCGCGGCCCGCACGGTTCTTCCCGTGAAGAGCACGTCGTCGACGAGGATGATGATGCGGCCCGTGATATCGCTTTTGATCGCGGTCTCCCCCACGATGGGCACCTGGCTGATCATCTGGAGGTCGTCGCGGTAGAGCGTGATGTCGATGGCGCCGACGGGCACCCGCACGCCCTCGAACTCCCCGATCGCGTGCGAGAGACGTTCCGCGAGCGGCACCCCGCGCTTCTGGATCCCGACGAGGATGAGGCTCTCGACATCCTTGTTCCGCTCGACGATCTCGTGCGCGATGCGCATGATCGTGCGGTGGATCTGTACGGCGTCCATGACGACCGATTTTCTCTGGATCTTCAACGATGGACCTCCTCGCTGCGACGGAGCGGGCAAAAAAATCCACCCGGCCGGAGAGGCGGGTGGGAATTCTCTGGTCTTCCTTTCCTGGCCTCCCGGGCCAGATTAAAAGGCCGTACGTTGGACCAATGGTATCCGAGCCGCGCGGAGAGTGCAAGCATTATTTCGCCGGGCCCCGGCGACCGGGAAGGGCCCGCGCTCACGCACGATCAACCCAGGGCGAGGAGAAGGATCGCGCATCCGGCGACACAGAGCCCCGCGAGACTCATCGCGCGCAGCCGCTCCTTCCAGATCGCGAGCGCCGCGAGCGTCGAGCCCGCGATGACCGTGAGATTGATGATCGGAAACGCGATCGAGGCGCTCACGCTCCTGAGCGCGTGGAGCGTGAAAACGGTGCTGAAGAGATTCGGGACGCCCAGCAGAAGCCCAAGCCCGAATGTCCGCGTATCGAATCGAACGCGGCGGGCGAACGCGAGGGCCCACGTGACCACGGCGGCCACGGTGAAGAGTATCCAGGTGAACGCGAGCCGGTCGAAGTCGGGCGCGGTCTCCCGGAACGCCTTGAGCGCGACGTCGCCGAGCCCGAGAACGACGAAAAGCGCGGCGACAAGCGGCGCCGCGCGCGCGCCCGCTCGAGAGACGTCTCCCGAGCGCGAGAAGCTCGCGCCCAAGAGAAAGACGGCGGCGAGCCCGAGGCCGATGCCGAGCCACTGGAGAAGAGCCGGTTTCTCGGCCCAGAGCAGGATGGACAGCGCCACGGGGAGTATGACGGAAAGGCGGGCGACCGTGACCGGCACGGCGAGCGGCAACCGCGCGACGGCCGCCATGAGAAGGAGAAAACCGAGAACGTAGATGATTCCGGCGGCGCCGCCGAGCGCGAGCGTCGCCGCGCCGGGGCGCGGGAGGCGGGCGCCGAGCATGAGAAAAGATACGCCCGAGGCGACCAGGTAGTTCGCCCCGGCGATCAGAATTCTATTGCCGGCCCTCCCCTCGTTCACCTTGAGGATGAGGGCGATTGCGATCGAGCAGAAGGCCGCCGGCAGAAGCCAGATCAATTGGCGCCCTTCACGAACTGCTCGGCGAAGTAGCGCGCCGTGAGCGGCTCGCCGGTCGCGAGCTCCACGAGCTTGTTCCAGGGAACGATGTCCCCCTTCACGTACACCGACTCCTTCAGGTAGCCGCCGACGGCCGGTTTCCCGTAGAGACCCGCCGTGCCCGTCGAATCCCGCACCACCGCCGTGACGATGTGGTGCTGGAGCTGCGAGGCGATGAGCTCGCCGAGCATGTAGTTGTGGTAGTAGACCGGGTTCGTGACGATGTGTATCTTCGTCGCCCAGTCGGGCGCCTTCCGTCCCTCGGGACGTTTCACGAACTGGTACTGTTCGACGACGTCCCACCAGAGTTTGTTGAGATCCTGGTCGGGATTCTTGTAGAGCTGCCGCTCGAAATTGAACATCACCTGGCACCAGCGCGCGAAGATGAGCTGCTTCATGCGCAGGGACTTCGCGACGATGGGGGCGATCTTCACGAGATCCTTGTCGCTGAGACCGAGCGCGGCCTTCATCCACGAGGGGTCCTGCGAGAGGCGCCCGAAGTACTCGGCCGATGCCTCCGTTACGCAAAGGTGCGGGTACGTCCGCAGAAGGAACGGGAGTTTCGGGTCGATGTTCTTGTCGTAAACGCCGTGCCCGAGCTCGTGGAGGATCGTCTCCATCCAGTAGCCGTTGTCCTTCATGTTCGCGAGGATCCGGATGTCCCCGGCGCGGTCGATGTCGGTGCAGAACGCGTGGGGGTTCTTACCCGAGCGCTCATAGAGGTCGCTCCGCATGATGATGTCGTCCGCGGGGAGATTGATGCTCGCGTAGAACGCCTTCGCGATCTCGACGGGATCCTTGCCCTTGTAATACTTGTCGAGGTTGATCTCCCCGACCTGCGGGAGCTCCTGGAAATACGGATCGTGGTAGTGCCACGGACGGAGGTCGTCGACCTTGATCTTGTACGACTTGGCGAGGTTCTCGTCGAGCTCCTTCTTCATGGCGAGGAAGGGCGCGCGGGTGAGCTCGTCGAGCTCGGCAAAGAGCTTCACGAGATCGTCCTCGTTCTGCTCGGCGAGCGTGAGCGACATCGTGTAGTAGTTGTCGAAACCGATCTTCTTCGCCGACTCGTTACGCAGCTTCACGAGCTTGATCAGGTCCTCGAGGACGACGGGGCCGACCGCCTTGCTCGCCTCCCACGTTTCGCGGCGCTTCGCGCTGTTCTTCTCCTCGCCGAGAATCCGGTACACGTCGTTCGTTGTCATGCTCTTGCCGCCGATAACGGGCCGGTAAACCGTGAACTTGTTCTCGACGGCGCTCGCGAGCTCGATCATCTGTTTGAGGAGGAGGGAGTCGGTCTGGTTTCCGAGATACCGCAGGTAGAGAATATCCGCCGTACGCTTGAGCTGCGGATCCTTTATCGAGTCCGATTCCTTCGCTCGCTTGACGAACGCGAACTCCTCCGTATTCGTGTAGAGCTTCTCGAGCTTGAGCTGCGCCGCGGAGTATTTCTTGTAATCTTCCTCCTTGCCGGAGAGCGCGGCTGCCCAGTAGGCGAGGTTCGCCTCCTTCTCGAGCGGCTGAAGCTTTGCGACGTGGGCGTCCACGAATTCCTTGAACTGCATTTCAATACCCTTTGAGCACGAGATGAAGGTAACGAGCCCCGCAATTGCCAGGGCGAGAACCGCGTACCGCACACCTGCTTTCATTGTAGATCCCTCCATGCATGCGCCGGAAAACTCCTCCGCTCCGCGTGTCGAGACATATCGCCCATGAGCCCGTCTTCCCCGCGAAAGCCCGCGCGAAAGACCGAAGTTTCGCGATTCTACATGAACCGCCCGAAGCTGGCAAGTGAACAAATGGCCTATGCGCAGCGCTCGAGGAGTCTCCCGTTTTCAAGGGTGACGATCCGGTCGGTGCACTCGGCGAGGAACGCCCGGTCGTGCAAGGCCACGACG
>DATCCP010000159.1:0-4521 GCA_036511215.1 Candidatus Krumholzibacteriaceae bacterium | reverse complement strand
AGATTTCGAAAGCACAGTCCTCGCGAGCGCGTCGTTCACGGGCGATACGACGGTAACGTTCCCGCTTTCGACGACGCTCGTGAAGGCGTGGATTCTGATGCCTGCCTCGAACGACGGCGTCGTCATCAAGACGACGGACGTCTCGCGGGAGCGTTACGCGATCGTACACATGCGCGAAAACAGCGTCCCGGGGTGGCGGCCGCGCCTCGATATCACATACATCAAAGGCCCTTGAGGGGGCTGATACTGCTCCCGGCGGCGCCGGGAGTCGCTCAGGAATCGATCTCGAGCTTCATCTTGCCCGGACCGTCGCCGTCCCGTGTCCAGCGCATTTGCCCGCGCCCCCCCCACCCACCGCAAGCGGGCATTCTCTATGCAGAGCTTCGCCGTTGGAGAGGTGGTTTTAGCCGCGGGAACCGCGCTCCCGTGCGCGGGATTCCCGTTCGTCCGCCGTCGTTGACTTTCGCTCCCGGTTGTTCCTGGAGTTTTCCTGATGCTCGAAGGCGGATACGTTCAGGCTGACGCATTATGCATTACAAGATACCGTTCCTTATCCTGATCGCCGCCGTCGTCGCCGCGGCCGGATGCGGCGGCTCGTCGACGGGGCCGACCCCGGCCCCGCCCGTCCCCGCACTGGTCTACCCCGAGAAAGCACTCATTCACGGCGAGATGTTTGATTCATGGGACGCCGCGACGATCGAGGAAGCGGCAGAGGCGGATTTGATGGTTCTTCCCCTCGAGTGGTGTTTCTCGAAGGAGACGCAGGGCGTTCTCGGCCAGATCCGGCGGCTCAATCCGGGCGTTCAGATTATCGGCTACCGGAGCGTCATGAGCGTTAATACGCTGTGGCCCGACACGAGCTACCTGCGAACAAACATCCCCTACGTCCTCGACTACTACAACGCCGTCTATGACGACTGGGCGTGGACGACGGCGCACGACACGCTCATGATCTGGAAGGATCTCATCCTTCTCAACCCGATCAAGAACGGTGCGCTCAATCGCGACCTCATCGACAAGATGGTGGGACTCCTCGACGAGTACCAGGCGAAGAGCGGGGGGGCGATCGACGGCCTCTTGCACGACTTCTTCATGTCCGACCCATACATCAACCCGAACATCCGGGATGGCATTCTGGGCGAGATCGATTTCGACGGCGACGGCGTCCCGTATGCCGACGATCCGGACGAGCAGGATCTCTTCTACCAATGGCAGTTGGAATACGCCAAGGCGATACGGGAGCATCTCGGCCCGAACTTCATTCAGATCGGAAACGGGGCGCCCCCCCAGGTGGACGCGGAGCTCGCGCGCTATATGAACGGTATCGTCTACGAGCTCTACCCCAACAACCCCTGGGGGATGACCGATCGCGCGGGGCTCCTGCGCCTCCTCGACAACCAGCGGAGCGGGTACTTGAGCAAGGCGAAAGGGAGAACGTGGAGCTTCTGCGCGAACGAGAGGGGCAACTTGAACGGCAATAACATGTTCTGTCTCCTCTCGAGCCTGCTTGCGAGCTGCATGTATACGGACATGCAGGGAAAGGGCGTGTTCACTGGCTGGACGCTCGACGTCGAGCCCGGCGCGCCGCTCGGGCCGACGACGATCGAAGGGAAGATGGACAGCATTCTCACGGTGAGACGCCCGTTCGAAAACGGAGAGGTGCGCATCAGTTTTTACGACACGGGGAGACGTGAGGAAGCGGTTTTTGACACCGCGGCCTCACGGTCGCGCTGACCGGCGGGTGGCCCCGTCGGACCCGCATGGTACGAAACTTGCGTTAGAGCGCATTTCGTGGCGGAATTGACCGGAAGAAGCGGGTCTTTTTCCGACAGGGAAGGTGCAAACGTGGCTACGAGAAAAGCAAATCGCGGCGGGGGGGTCGGTCTCGCGGAGGAAAAGGCCGCAGGCAAAATTGCACGGCTCACCATCACGAACAGCTGTTTCGCGGGGCTCGAAATCCTCCTCAAGAAGAGAAAAACAATCCTCGGCAAGAACCTCCGTTGCGACATCTGTCTCGACGATTCGCTCGTCTCCGACGAGCATGCGGCCATACTCAGAACGGACGCCGGATTCCTCGTGGAAGATCTCAACAGCCGTAACGGTCTCAGCCTCAACGGCGCGGCGGTGCACCAGAAGAAGCTGCGCAACGGGGACACGATCGAGATCGGGAACTTCCGGCTCAGGTTCTCGTACGGGCGATAGATTTCGCGCACGACGAAGAAGCGGGGGAGAACCCTTCGGATACCGCCCGGGTGCTCGAAGGCCGTTCTCCCCTTCTCTATTTCAATCCCCAGAATTATCTGGCGACCCCCCCGGCGTTTTTGCTAATGTAAACCGCCTCGAGAAAGGAAGTGCCCGCCGTGATCGATGAAACGCGCACGGACGACGGAATGGGATCGTTCCCCCGCACCTTCTGGATCGCCAACGTCATGGAGCTCTTCGAGCGGGCCGCCTATTACGGCATGATGTCGGTGCTCGCCGTGTACCTCCGGATGAAAACGGCGGACGGCGGGCTCGGCTTCAGCGAGACGTCGGTCGGTTTTCTGCAGTCGATCATGCTGACGCTGACGTACGTGATGCCCATCCTCGGCGGGGCGATCGCCGAACGCTACGGGTACAAGCGTTTTCTCACGCTCGCCTTCGCCGTGCTCACGGTCGGCTATTTCGCGTCGGGGCGCGTTACGAGTTACGGGCTCATATTCCTCACGCTTCTCCTCATCGCCGTCGGAAGCGGGCTCTTCAAACCGATTCTCTCGGGCACCATCACGCGCACGTCGAACGACCGGAACCGCTCGCTCGGATTCGGCATCTACTACTGGATGATCAATCTCGGCGCCTTCCTCTCCCCCATCCTCGTGAGCTACCTCAAGGGCTTCAGCTGGTCGTACGTCTTCATGGCGTCGGCGGCCTGGAGCGCGGCCATGCTCGTTCTCACGATGATCCTCTACAAAGAACCGGAGCGCCCCTCGAGCGCGAAGGGACTCGGCGAGACGCTCTCCGAAGCGCTCATGGTCCTCAGGGACTGGAAATTCGTGCTCATGATCGTCGTCTATTCGGGGTTCTGGCTCCTCTACTTCCAGATGTTCAATACGATGCTCTGGTACATGGTCGACTTCGCGAACATGACCCCGGTCGACCGGTTCCTCACTTCCATCGCGCACTTCTTCGGGAGCTCGAAGAAGCTCACCTTCGATGTCGCATACATAACGAGCCTCGAAGCGGGAGCAATCATCCTGCTCCAGGTCGTCGTGAGCAGGATCGTCAAGAACCTGCGGGCGGTTCCGACGATGATCGGCGGGATCGTGATCGGAACGGCCGGGTTCATACTGCTGTCGATCTCGGGAAACGCGTGGGTATTCATCGTCTCGATCGCAGTCTTTTCGATCGGTGAAATGACGTGCCACCCGAAGTACTTCAGCTACGTCGGACAGATCGCGCCGAAGGACAAAGTCGCCGTGTATATGGGATACTCGTTTCTCTACGGCATCATCGGAAGCCTCGTGGGAAGCAACCTCGGCGCTATTCTCTATAAGAAGGTCGCGACGGGCATGAACCAGCCGAGACTTTTCTGGGCGATCTTCTCGGTGATCGGGATCCTGACCGCCATCGCTCTCGCGATCTACGATCACTATCTCTCGCCCGAAGGGAGTGAAACGCCCCATGTCAGCGCGTAGAACGCGCCTCCGGCGCGGTGCCGCATGCGCGGCGCTCGCGGCAGTCATCGCGACCGCGATCTTCGCCGGTTCGTGCGCCCGCACGAAGAAGGACGACAGTCTCGTTCTCAAGGAAGACATCTACGGCTTTTTCCTCGGCCAGACGAAGAATGCGGTGTTCAAGCGGGCCACGGACATCTCCACGATCACACGGGCCCCTGAGCCTCCGCTCGGCTACCGCGGGGAGCTGTGGAATTTCTCGATGCCGCTGGAGGCGCATAACGAGGTCGATTACGTCCGGTGCACGTTCTTCAAGGACCGTCTCATGGAGATCATCGTTTATTTCCGCGACACGAGCGCCATAAATCTCGATTGGCTCAAGCACGAGCTCGAAGGGCAATTCCGAACGCACGCGGTCGCCGAGGACAACAATTACGAGATGGCGCAGAAAACGTACCGGCTCGCGGGTCCCGGCATGTCCATCACGCTGCGCCGCATCACCAAGAAAGAGCGGATCGAGCTCTACATCCAGTATCTCCACGACGGCCTGCACAAGGAGCTCATCGACAAGAACAAGGAGATCGAAAAGAAATAGAACCGGATATCACGGGACACATGAAAAAAGCGAAGGGGGCCGCGGGGGCCCCCTTTTCTTATGCACGAGACGGGTTCGTCCGAATCACCCTTACCGCAAGAGAACCATCTTGCGAGTCTCGACGACGTTCCCCGCCCTGAGCTTGCAGAAGTAGACGCCCGAGGCGGCGACCGCACCGGTGCTCGTCTGTCCGAACCAGGCCACATCGTAGCGGCCCTGGTTCATCTCTTTGCTCAGGAGCACGACGACCCTGCGGCCCGAGACGTCGTAGAT
>DATCCP010000158.1:0-4867 GCA_036511215.1 Candidatus Krumholzibacteriaceae bacterium | reverse complement strand
AGCTGCGGGGGCAGCTCGAGCGCATAATCGAGTTCGTGAGGCAGCTTGAAGGCGTCGATACGACGGGTATCGAGGCGCGCTCGCAGACGTACGACATCAAGCCGGAGCTGCGCGACGACGCGACAAAACCCTGCCTCCCGCGTGCGGAGGTGCTCGCCACCGCGCCGGCGAAGCGTGACGGGTATTTCGCAGTTCCCTCGGTTATCGAGGCGGATGAGCTCTGAGGCGGTCTCGTGCCGCAGGTGAAAGCATCATATGAACGATCTCGTTCAGTATTCGATAGCGGATCTCGCCGGACTCTACCGGGCGCATGAGACGACGGTGAGGGACGTCGTTCGCGCGTACCTCGACGCGATCGCGGAGCGGGAACCCCGGACGAAGGCCTATCTCCAGGTCTTTGCCGAAGGGGCCCTCGACGAGGCGGCGAAGCTCGACGCGAAGGGCTACGACGGCCGGGCGCTGTATGGCGTTCCGATGGCCGTGAAGGACAATATCTGCACGAGGGGCCTCCCGACGACCTGCGCGTCCAGGATTCTCGAAGGCTACCGCCCGCCGTACGACGCGACCGTCGTCGAACGCCTCAAGGCGGCGGGCGCCGTCATCATCGGAAAGACAAATATGGACGAGTTTGCGATGGGCTCATCCACCGAGAACTCCGCCTTCCAGGTCACACGGAACCCGTGGAACGAGGAATTCGTTCCGGGGGGCTCGAGCGGCGGCTCCGCCGCGGCCGTGGCGGCCGGTATGACGCTCGCCGCTCTCGGCTCCGATACAGGCGGCTCCGTGCGTCAGCCCGCCTCGCTCTGCGGGGTGGTAGGGCTCAAGGGCACTTACGGGAGGGTCTCCCGCTACGGTCTCGTCGCCTTTGCGTCGAGCCTCGATCAGATCGGCCCGCTCGCGAGAGACGTTCGGGATTGCGCCGCGGTGATGGAGGTTGTCGCGGGGCGTGACGAGCGCGACGCGACGACGATACCCGGGCCCGCGCCCGATCTTCGGAGCGGTCTCGAGAAAGGTCTCGAAGGGCTGCGGATTGCGGCCCCGCGGGATCTCGAGACATGGGAAATCGATGACTCCGTCAAGGAAGCGGCCCTCGGGACGATCCGCGATCTCGAGAACGCACATGTGAAAGTTGACCGCGTCGATCTTCCTTCGGTGGATATTTCGATTGCGAGCTACTATGTCCTCGCGAACGCCGAGGCTTCATCGAACCTGGCCCGGTACGACGGCGTGAAATATGGTCTGCGTGCGAGCTCCGAGTCGCTCGCGCGGATGTACGAGGAAACACGCGGCGAAGGATTCGGCGACGAGGTCAAGCGGAGGATTCTCCTCGGGACCTACGTCCTCTCGGCGGGCTATTACGACGCCTACTACGCGAAAGCGCAAAAGGTGCGCGCTCTCATCTGCTCGGGGTTCAACCGGCTGTTCGAGAGCTGCGACCTCCTTTTGCTTCCGACCTCTCCGACACCCGCTTTCAGGCTCGGAGAAAAGCTCGACGACCCGATAACGATGTATCTCACGGACGTTTTCACGACCCAGGCGAATATCGCCGGGCTTCCCGCCATATCCGTTCCCGCCGGGCTCTCTCCCGGCGCTCTTCCCATCGGCATGCAGCTCGTCGCCGCATGGGGCGAGGAGGCAAAGCTCATGCGGGGAGCCTTCGGGCTCGAGCGAATCTACCGGTTCAGGGAGCGGTTCTCGCCCGGCTCAGGCAAAGGGAAGGGGCGCCATGCCCAGCTTTGAGTTCGAACCGGTCATCGGGCTCGAGGTGCATGCCCAGCTCGTCACGAAGAGCAAGGTCTTCTGCTCCTGTCCCGCCGTTTACGGAGCCGAGCCGAACACGCAAACCTGCCCCGTGTGTCTCGGGCTTCCCGGCGCGCTCCCCGTTCTCAACCGGGAGGCTGTGTCGATGGCGATCCTCATGGGGCTTGCGACCGGCTGCCGGATCGCGCCCCGGAGCATATTCGCGCGCAAGAACTACTTCTATCCCGATTGTCCGAAGAACTACCAGATTTCCATGTACGACAAGCCACTGTGCGTGGAGGGTCGCCTCGAGTTCGAGCTCGACGGCGCGCCGCACAGCATCGGTCTCGAGCGCATTCACCTCGAGGAGGACGCGGGAAAGCTCATTCACGCCGAAACGGGCGGCAGCCTCGTGGACTTTAACCGGTGCGGCGTGCCGCTCATCGAGATCGTGACGAAGCCCGAGATCACATCCCCGGAAGAGGCGTCGAAGTATCTCACCTCGCTCAGGCAGCTTCTGAGGTATCTCGAGGTCTGCGACGGGAACATGGAGGAGGGGTCCCTGCGCTGCGATGTGAACATCTCGCTGCGGCGCCCGGGCGACAAGCTCGGCACGAAAACGGAGATCAAGAACCTCAACTCGTTCAAGGCCGTCGAGATGGGAATCCGCTTCGAGATCGAGCGGCAGGCGGGAGTTCTCCGGAGCGGAGGACGCATCGAGCAGGTGACGAATCTCTGGGATTCGACGCAGAAGAAGCTCCTCACGATGAGGAGCAAGGAGTACGCGCACGACTATCGCTATTTTCCGGAGCCCGATCTTCTCCCGCTCGACGTCGACGCGGACTGGGTCGAGGGGCTTCGCGCGTCGCTTCCGGAGCTCCCCCTCGCGCGCGAGAAGAGATTCCGCGAGGTGTACGGTCTGAGCGCCTACGATGCGGGCGTGCTCTGCGCCGAGCGCGGCCTCGCCGATTACCACGAGGAGGTCGTGAAAGCCGGCGGCGAAGCGAAACTCGCGGCGAACTGGATAATGCGAGAGGTTCTCGAGGAGATGAAGTCGGAAGCCGGAGCGGCGCCCGCGTCGGCGGATGCCTTTGCGTTCGAGGCCCCGATCGCGGCTCGCCCCCTCGCGGAGCTCATCGGTTTGATATCGGGAGGAGTCATCAGCAGCTCCGCGGGCCGCGAGGTTTTCAAGGAAATGGTCCGATCGGGGGAGAGCGCCGACAATGTCGTCGGGAAACTCGGCCTCACGCAGGTGAGCGGCGAGAAGGAGCTCGAGCAGTGGGCGGCGGACGTGGTCGCCGCGAACCCGGACGAGGTCGCGCGCTACAAGGCCGGGAAAACCCAGCTTCTCGGCTTCTTCGTCGGCCAGGTCATGAAGAAGAGCGCGGGAAAAGCGAATCCGAGGCTCCTCGGAGAGATTGTCAAGAAGAAGCTCGAAGGGTGAGCGCCCCGCGAAGACCCGCCTCTATTTCCTTCCAAAGCCCATGACGATCTCGTTGCCCGCGTACAGGAGCGCGAAGGCAAGTAGTCCGTATATCGACAGCAGCACGGCTATGTCGGCGCCCGCCGCCGCCGCAAACAAACGGGAGAGAGCTCCCTCGAAACCCGCGAGCGGAGTCGAGAGGCGAGGTCCGAGAGACTCGAGGGAGAGAAGGATCAGTCGCCCCCGCAGGAAGAGAACGACGCCGAGCGCGATGAAGGAAAGCCCGAGAAGAACGGGGGCGTTGAAAACGAGCGAGGCGAGCGGGCGTCGTTTTTCGAATCCGAGGCCTCGCGTGAATCTCGCTTCCGCCGTTTTCCACGAAGGGACCGCCGCTCGGAGCTCGACGAGCGACTCCTCGAGCGCCGTGAACGTCTCGAGCGACGAGCGGCACTCCGCGCACGAGGCGAGGTGCGCCGCGACCATGCTCCGTTCATCATCGGACAGCTCATCATCGAGATACCGCGGGATGAGATCCTCAATGTGATTGTCGTTCATGATTCGCCAACGCCTTTCTCGAGCGCCCTCGCTCCCGATGCCGTCATCATTCTCTTGAGCGAGAGCTTTCCGCGATAAATAGAGGTTTTCACCGTTCCGAGCGGAATGTCCATGATATCGGCGATCTCCTCGTATGATTTCTCTCCCATGTACCGCAGCTCGAGCGCGACACGCTGCGGCTCGTCGAGCCGTTCCATGAGGCGCTCGAGGCGCTCGCGCGTAACGTTTCGCCGATGCGCCGCCGCGGGATCCTCGTCCCTATCCGCGAGCTCCTCGCAGTCCTCGAGGGGGACAAGGGAGGGCCGCCGCTTCTCGAGCGCGTTGAGGGCCTCGTTTCGCGCGACGCGGTAGATCCACGTCGAGAGGCGGGCCTCCCCTCTGAAGCCGGGGAGCGCCCGGAATATCTTTATGAGCACTTCCTGCACGACGTCCTCCGTATCACCCCCGAACCCGACGATCCCGCGCACGACCGAATAGATGAGCCGGTGGTGCTCTTCCAGGATCTTGGCGAACGAACGCTCATCCCCCGCGATAGCCTTCTCGACGAGGCTGCGATCGTTGTCTCTCGACAGCACGTGCTCCATATCCTTTGGACAGACGAATGACGCGGGAAGTTTCAGGAAAATTATCGCATATCTATCCGCAGGGAAAAAGAGCGCGTTTTGCCCCCGAGCACTTTTTTTTGAAACAAATCCTCGGGATTTCTGTCCAACCATTCGAAAGGTCAATAAATCGGGTGTCACGGTGGTTCGGTAGTCACGGAAGGTCTGAGGAAAGGAGCTGTCATGTTCAACTTTGATCCGGGTGTCATAGCGCTTTTGATCCCGATTCTCGCCGTCATCGGCGGTATCGCGCTCGCAATCGTCGGCATCATCACGAAGAGCCGGGAGGAGGAGCTCAAGCACAAGGAACGTATCGTAGCCATGGAGAAAGGATTGCCGGTGCCGGAAATGCCGAAAGAGGAACAGAGGCCCCGCTCTGCGCGCCACAGAACGTGGGGGATCGTACTCACGTTTCTCGGCGTTGCGCTCATCGTCCTGAGGCTCGTATCCGACAATTACGCGACCATGACGGGGGGCGTCATCGTTGCAGCAATCGGTCTGGCCTTCCTGTGTGCCGCCTGGTTCGATAGAAGGGATGCGGAGAAGC
>DATCCP010000157.1:0-7870 GCA_036511215.1 Candidatus Krumholzibacteriaceae bacterium | reverse complement strand
CTCCCGATTCTCCCGATTCGTCCCTTGTACGGGCAGGTCGGTTATGATATAATGCTCCCGGTTGAATAAGAACGGAGCGGCCCAAAACTAACCTCACACACGAATGGTCGGCAGCGTGGCGCGCTCCTCGCGACATCAGGCTCAAGGAGGAACACCATGAAGAAGATGTGGGGAACTCTCGCGTGGGTCGCCTTCTTCCTCATCCTCGCGGCATCGCTGGGCGCTCGCGAGGTCAACTATTCGAAACAAGCACTTTATGATGCGCCGAGACTCGAGGCCCCGCTTTCGGGTAATGCGGATCTTCACGATCTCTATGATGCTGCCGCCGTCGATACGTACTGCATCGTATGGTACGATTTCGAAACGTCGGGCTGGCAGGGATGGCTGCGCCAGGACAATACGCAGCAGCGCGGCACCTTCTGGCACGTCGACGATTTCGCGGGGCTCGGCGGAGGAAGCTTCGGAAGGCTCGCCGCAATCGAGGGCGCGAAGTCGATGTGGTGCGGCGCAAGGCCCGGCGGGGGCGGCGGCTACACATGCTCCTGGAAGAACGCGCCCGGATACGGCAACGGGTGGGTGCAACTCCTGGGGACCAACGGCTTCCATTTCACGGGGTTCGTCCGCCTGTCGTACCACCTCATCATCGACTCGGAACCGGGGCACGATGTCCTGAAACTCCAAGTCGGCACGAACTGGAGCGAGTTCTGCTGGTGCGCGGACTTCGTCGACGTCTCGTCCTTCTCGGGCAGGGTCGACACGGTCGTCACACACACGTTCCATCTCAACGAAGCGGGCACGCAGATACGCTTCGTATTCACATCGGACGCGGAAGGGAGCGACGAGGACGGGCTCTGGGATACTGACGGCGCCGCCATCCTCGACAGCATCACCGTCGCCGACTCGACGGGCATTCTCAGCTTCCAGAATTTCGAGAGCAGCGCCGTCGGCGCGACATCCGCAGGCCTTTGGATAGGCATGCCGAATATGGCGTACGGCAAGTATTCCGGGCTGAAGGGCAACCTTATCGACCGGGATCCCTGCGGCGCGAATCTGAGCACTCAGATCGTCTTCTTCATCGGCTCGCCCGAGCACAGCACCGAATACCCCGGGCTCTATAACACTCCCTACTGTAGAGTGGATCCAAATCATCCGACGACATGCCAGAGTGAAATGGTCTATTCGCCGGCGATCGATCTGCGAAGGTATTCCACCGGGTGCAACAAGACACAGAACACGGCGATTCCTTCGGGGGACCTCGTGCAGCTTGGCCGCACGCTCCTGCGCTTCAGCGCATACGAGGACGCGTCCAAGTCGAATCTCGTGTTCGGCACATGGTTCGTCCGGAGCATCAAGAACGGCTGCCCCGGCCTGTGGGGCACCGAGGGCCCTATCGCGAAGCCGACTGCCCTTGGATACAAAACCGAGACGATCGACATCACCGATCTCGTCTCGAGCGATTCGATTCAGGTCGCGGTCGGCATCGTCGATCTCTGTGACGTCTGGTATCCGGCAGGCGGCGACTGCGGCGATCATACGCCCGCGCCGTGGTACGACAACGTGCGCATCCAGCGCGTGAAGACGGCGGGGCCGCAGTGGTCGTACTATGACTATGATCTGTTCCAGGACAACTTCCCAGGCCAGGAGTTTGATCTCGAGAGCTACGTCCGCGCCGACGCGGCGATAGACATCAATCCGCCGGAGAATCCCGTCATCCGTCCCGGAGATTCAGCCGTGGTCGGCTGCTACTCGAAGCTCGGCGGCGGCATCGCGGCAGATCCCACGAGCGGACCATCGGTGTACCTCCACGTGAGGTGCACGTACATCGGCCCTCAGCCCGTGAAGCCGAACCTCGCCGGCGCGCAGCTCGCAGGGAACATAGGCCTCTACAAGAGTGACGACGGCGTCTGGACGATCCTTCGATGCGACACTGCGCGGGCCGCGTCAGGCGTAGCCCGGAATCGCTACGCGGTCGACCTCAACGACTCGCTCCTCACGCGGGGATACGTGGTCGAGTACTACTTCACCGCTCGGGACAGCGCGGGGGTCGAGACGGCGCTCCCGCGTTGGGCTCGCTCCATGGGGCCGTATTTTGAGTTCTCATGTCTTCCGACGAAGAACGGGACCGTGCTCTTCGTCGATGACTGCGACGGCATTGGATCGTTCGAGGGAGTCGCGCAGGACTACTGGGACCGGGCCTGGGACGCGCTCGCCGCGAGCAATCAGCCTGATCGGTACGACGTGAGATCTCCCGCATCCGGCGCGTCCAACGGGCCGGGTAGCCGGGCGAAGAACCGTCAACTCCTCGACAGCTACAACGTGATCGTGTGGGACAGCGGGGACCTCGGATCAGTCACGATCTCCGACGGCACTTCCGGCAGTGACAAGTCGAACGACTGCGGAATGCTCATCGACTGGATGAATCTGAGCGAGCGCAATGTGGGGCTCTGGATCTGCGGCGATAACGCGGCGCGCGATCTTCACGACCTTGCATCGTCCCCGGCGAAGATGCTCATGAGCAACTGGTGCGGGGTCCAGCTCGTCAATGACAGCTATTTCGATCTGACCGGCGGCTACGGGGGCGGCGCCACGATCAGTCCACTGCTCGCGGGGGATCCCGAAGCGAACATCTTCGTGCACGCCGGTACGCCTGACAAGTTCTACGTTTTCGGCGGCTGCCCCGGCATCAACCGGTTCGACGTGCTCGGCAGAACGGATTACGGCGCGGGCGCACTCGACTATCCGGCATTCGGCGGAATGAGCTACTATGCGGGGATATCGCACTCGAGGACGAACAGCACCGGAGCCTATGCCCGGACGATGTGGTTCGGATTCAGCTATCAGTACATCCGTAACCTGATAGGCGTCGCGCCGCAGGCCCGCGTCCACGTGGCGCACGACGTTTTCAGCTGGATGGAGGTGGGGTGCAACTCGCCCGGTTGCGATGAGCGCCTTGCACCGGCCGTCCCACCGCGCACCTACCGGCTCGCCCAGAACTATCCGAACCCCTTCAACCCGTCGACGACGATCAGATACGACATGAAGGAGAAGGGGCTCGTGCAGATCAAGATCTACAACGTCGCAGGCCAACTCGTGCGAACGCTCGTGAATGCGGTCGAGAACGCGGGCTCGTATTCGGCCACCTGGGACGGCGCCGACGATCGCGGGGGCCACGTCGCGACCGGAGTCTACCTCTGCCGCATGAAAGCCGGAGGCTTCGTCGACGTGAAGAAGCTCGTTCTCCTGCGCTAGGAACCTCGCAAGCCGGCTCGCAGGAAATCGTCTCTGAGGACCGCCGGTACGCCATCCTTGACAAGCGCATTATTTTCAATTATTCTCATCCACTGCACGCACGTCAGTCTCTAATGCCTGAGTGGTGGAACTGGTAGACGCGCTGCGTTCAGGGCGCAGTGGGGATTCCCCGTGGGGGTTCAAATCCCCCCTCAGGCATTTTTTCTTTCAGCGAGGGAGGGGCACATGAACATGGAACTCACCGTCACGTTCCCTGGAGGCAAGAAGGTCAACGCGGAGTTCAAGGGTTTCACGATCAAGACCGACCAGCCCCAGACGAACGGCGGCGACGGCACGGCGCCCTCCCCATTCGACCTCTTCCTCGCCTCGATCGGCACGTGCAGCGGCGTCTACGTGCTCGATTTCTGCGCGAACCGCGGCATCCCGCTCGAAAACGTGAAGGTCACGCAGCAGATAGAGCGCAACTCCGAGACGCACATGGTGACCGGCGTCACGATCCGCATCGATCTCCCCGAGGACTTTCCGGACAAGTACCGCGACTCCCTCGTCCGCGCGGTCGATCTCTGCACGGTGAAGAAGCACATCATGAATCCGCCGAAGTTCACGATCGAAGCGGTCAAGGCGGACTGAGCGCCCCGACAACCTCATGGCGGATTCGATCTTCATAACGGGCGGGACGGGAAACACCGGCCAGGCGCTCCTGCGTCTCCTCGCCGCGGACGAGACCTTTCGCGGCGCTCCGATCACCTGCCTCTGCCGTCCCGGCGGCCGCGGCGAGCGGCTCCTGCCTTTCGACGTGAAAATCGCAGGCGGCGACGCCTCCGGCGCCGCAAGCATTCGGAAGGTCTATCAGGGAGAGCCCGTCGTCATTCACATCTCTTCGATATTTCACACGGGCGCCGTGCTCGAAGGCTGCGCCGGGATGAAGCGGCTCATCGCCGTGAGCTCGACCCGCGTTTTCTCCAAGACATGGGACAAGGCGAAAGAGATTGAAGAGGCCGAACGCGCGATCGTTCGCTCGGGAGTTCCGTTCACGATTCTGCGTCCGACGATTATCTACGGAGTCCCCGGCTACAGGCACTTCGAACTTCTCATTCGCGCGATACAGATATCGCCGGTCCTTCTCTTGCCGGGCGGCGCGTCGATGTTTCAGCCCGTGCACGTCGATGACGTCGCCGCGTGCATCGTCACGGCGCTTAAGTACCCCGGGAGCATCGGCAGGAGCTACAACGTTCCCGGCGGGAGCGCCCTCACGCTCCGCGAGATGGTAAACGTCATTTCGGGGATTCTCAAGAAGAGCCCCCTCGTCGTGCCGGTTCCGCTCGCCCTCGCGGAGGCCGCCGCGGCTCTCAATGACGGAACCCTCCGCAACCCCACCTTCACGCTCGAGCTGATCCGAAGACTGCGCGAGGACAAGAGCTGCGACTACTCGGAAACGACGAAGGATCTCGGCTACTCACCGAGATCCTTCACCGACGGTATCAAACAGCAAATCCAATCAATGGGGCTTATTTCACCTGATCGACATTGATCGTCTCGACCTTCCCGAGCCCCGTGAGCTGATCCTTCGTCTCCTCGTATTTCGTGAGCACGAGAATCAGGTTGTCGTCGAGCCACATCTCTCGCTGGGCGACGCGCTGCGCGTCGTCGGTCGTGACCCTGTCGACGTTGGAACAATAGGTCTCGACGAACGTGAGCGGCAGATCATAGTACGTGAGGTCCGTGACCCAGCCCGCGAGATCGGCGTTTCGCTCGAGGTTGAACGGGAAGAGCCCCGTGATGTACTTCTTCGTCTTCGTGAGCTCGGCCTCCGAGATCTTCTCGGCGCGAATCTTCTTGAGCTGATCGAGCGCGACGTCGATCGTCTCGCGGAGCGTCTTGTTCTTCGTATAGGTATAGACGCCGAAGAGCCCGCCCGCCTTGAGCTGGTCGAAATCGCTCCGCGCGCCGTACGAAAGACCTCTCGTGACGCGGATCTCGTCCATGAGGCGCGACGTAAAGCCCCCGCCGAGGACCGAGTTGGTCACGAGGAGCGGAAAGTAGTCGGGCGTGTTGCGTCCGACCGAGAGGTTCCCGATCCTGATCTGCGATTGGGTCGCGTCGTCCTTGTTGATGACGAAGATCGTGCGGCCCGGCAGCTTCTTCGGCGTGAGGACGGGGATCACGACCGCCTTCGCTCCCTCCCCGTGCCAGCTACCGAACTTCGCCTTGACGAGCCCGAGCGCGGCGCCGCCGTCGACGTCGCCCACGACCGCGAGGATCGCGCCCGCCGGCACGTAGTGCGCCTTGTAGAACACGAGCACTTTCTCGCGCGTCATGGAGCTCACACTCTCTTCGCTCCCGTCGACCGGATGCGCATACGGGTGCTGAGCGCCGAGCACCCGCATGAACTCGCGCGAAGCGATCGCGGACGGCTGCTCCTTCGCCGCCTGGATCTCGGCGACGACGAGGCCTTTCTCGCGATCGACCTCCTCCTTCGGGAAGTCCGCCGAGAGAACGATCTTCCCCATGATATCGAGGGCCCGCCCCATGTCCTTCGCGAGGAAATCGCCGTTCACCGTCGCGTAGTCGCGGCCGGCGTCGACGTTCATGGCGCCGCCCACTTCTTCGATCGACTCCGCGATCTGATCCGCCGTGAGACCGGCCGCGCCTTTTGTCAGGAGTCTGCCCGTCAGATTCGCGATGCCCTCCGCGCCGGGCTCGTCCGTCGCGGAGCCCGCCGGCACGAGAAGCTGGAGCGACACGAGCGGCACCTCGTGCGTCTCCATGATGAACACCTTCAAACCGTTCTTGAGCGCGAATTCTTTGTATGGCGGAAGCTTCACCGCGCCCGTTTCCGCCAGGGCGAGCGCCGGCGCGAGAACGAGGAGCGCCGCCATCGCGAGGAGCACTATCTTTTTCATATCGCCTACCCTTTTCATTTCGATCCGTTCCATATCGATTGCCCCGGCCGTTCCCTACGCCTCGGGGACGAGCGTGACGACGTTGCGGTTCTTCTGCGTCAAATATTCTTGCGCGACGCGTTTCACGTCGTCGACCGTGACGGCGCGGTAGCGGTCCTGCACCTTGAGCATCTCGTTGAAATCGCCGAAGAAGATCTCGTAGGTGCCGATCTTGCGCGCCTTGCCGTTCACCGTCTGCATGCTGCGGTAGAAATTCGCCGCAATCTGGTTCTCCGCCTTTGCGAGCTCGGCGGCCGTGATGCCGTTCGCCGCGATGTCCTTGAGAATGTCGTACACGGCCGTTTCGCCCTCCGCGGCGCTCTTTCCGGGCTTCACCTTGACGTAGATGTCGAAAAGGGCCGGGGACAGGCGCCACTCGGCATCTGCGCCCGCGTAGACCGCGATGCCGAGGTCGCGCACGAGCTTTTTGTAGAGACGAGAGCTCTCGCCCTCGGAGAGAACGTACTGCAGCACGTCGAGCGCGTAAATGTCCTTCGACGTCACGTCGGGGATGTGATAGCCCATGAACACCTCGGGCATTTCGGCGGCCTTGTGAAGCTCGGCGCGCCGCTCCCCCTGCTGCTCGGGCTCGACCGTGCGGACGGGCTCGGGCGGCGTCTGTGCGGGAATATCCTCGTAGTATTTGTGAACGAGCTCGAGCGCCTTCTTCGTATCGAAGTCGCCGACGACGATGAGGATCGCGTTGTTCGGCGAGTAGTATGTCTTGTTGTATTTCACCGCGTCGTCGCGGGTGATCTTGTCGAGGTCGGACATCCAGCCGAGGACCGGCCAGCCGTAGGGATGCGCCTTGTACGCGAGAGCGCCGAGCTCCTCGGACATCGCGCCCTCGACCGAGTTGTCGACGCGCATGCGCCGTTCCTCTTTGACGACGTCCATCTCCGAGACCACGTACTTCGGATCGAGCGCGAGCGATTTCATCCGGTCCGAGTCGAGGTCCATGCAAAGCTCGAGGACGTTGCTCGCGAAATCCTCGTAGTACGCCGTCATGTCTTCGCTCGTGAAGGCATTCGAGTAACCGCCGTTCGATTCGAGCACGCGGTCGAACTCCTTCGGCCCGTACTTCGCGGCGCCGTTGAACATCATGTGCTCCATGAAATGGGAAATGCCCGTGATGCCCGGGTGCTCGTTCCGGCTTCCGACCCGGTAGAACGTCCACCGGCTGATGACCGGGACGCTGTGGTCTTCCATGAGAATGACCTTGAGACCGTTCTTCAGGGTCTCGACGGTCGCGTTGAGCCTGGCTGGAGCGGCCTTCGTCTCGCCGGCCTTCACCGCGCCCGCGAACGCAAGCGGGACAGCGACGAGCGCACAGAGCGCGATCACGGCGAACGGCCGCGCCGCGCGGGGTCTACAGACGTGCATCCTCGAACCTCCTTCGGGATGAAGCTCTTCAGGCGGCCCGGCGTCGAACGCGAGCCTTGGTCTTTCTACGGCTGTAATTGTGCACGAGTTCCATGAAAATGCCGAGATCGTTCTCGAGATCCGTCTGGCTCCCGTCGAAGTAGAACGTCCTGATAGGAATTCCCTCGCAGTCGCGGCTCACCTTCGGATAGATCGATTCGCAGATGATGCCGTTCATGCAGGTGAACGGGCTGATGTCGATGATACCGTCGACTCCCTTTTCGTACATGTAGATCGCCTTGCCGACGCTCAGAACC
>DATCCP010000156.1:0-4535 GCA_036511215.1 Candidatus Krumholzibacteriaceae bacterium | reverse complement strand
CCTTGTCCGACTTGAGCTTCTTCAGATCATCCTCGTTCATCGCACCGCTCCTTGCAAAAGCCGCAGTCTCCGGCCGGACTCCCCCGCCGGAATATACAGAGATATGAATATTCTAATTATTTAATATTCTCATGTCAACGGTTTTTCGCGCGTATTGACAGGAACCGCGCCGTTGATTACCCTTATGGCGATACGGGATCGGAGGTTCCCTTCGTGAACGAGCATCCGAAATCCGGGCCCGCGGGCCATCCGGGCAGCGACTATCGGGAGTTCCTCGAGCGGTACCCGGAGTACGGGTCCACGTCGATCATCGACGACGTCCGCGCCAGCGAGTTCTCCCGCCTCGACGCCCAGGGGCATGTATATCTCGATTACACGGGGGGCGGCCTCTACGGCGAATCGCAGGTGCGGGAGCACGCTGCGTTTCTTCTCGAGAACGTTCTCGGGAACCCCCATTCGACCAATCCGACCTCGGCGATCTCGACCGACCGCGTCGAGCGGTGCCGCCGCCGCGTCCTCGAGTTCTTCAACGCCTCCCCCGACGAATACGTCCCCGTGTTCACCGCGAACGCGACCCACGCGCTCAAGCTCGTCGGAGAAGGCTATCCGTTCTGCCCCGGGGACATTCTCCTCCTCAGCTTCGACAACCACAACTCAGTGAATGGGCTGCGCGAGTACGACCGGGTCCGCGGCGCCGTCACGAAATACGTCCCCGTCATGCCTCCCGACCTGCGGATGCTCGATTGCATGCTCGAGAGGTACATCGACGAGAGCCCGAAGATCTGCAACCGGCTCTTCGCCTACCCGGCGCAGTCGAACTTCTCGGGCGTCCAGCACCCGCTCGAATGGATCGAAAAGGCCCACGAGAAGGGATGGGACGTTCTGCTCGATGCGGCGGCCTTCGTCGCCACGAACCGTCTCGATCTCGGCCGCTGGCATCCCGACTACGTCGCCATCTCGTTCTACAAGATGTTCGGATATCCGACGGGCGTCGGCGCACTCATCGCCCGTCGCTCAGCGCTCGAAAAGCTTCGTCGTCCCTGGTTCGCCGGCGGAACGATCACGGTCGCCTCGGTGCAGGCCGACAAGTATTTTCTCGCCCAGGGCGCCCAGGGCTTCGAGGACGGCACGCTCAACTACGCGTGCCTCCCCGCCGTCGAACGCGGCCTCGATTTTCTCGAATCTGTCGGGATGGACGCGATTCATACGCGGGTCGTGAGCCTCGTCGGCTGGCTCGTCGGGCACATGGCCGCCCTCGAGCATGGAAACGGACGCCCGGTTCTGCGCATCTACGGACCCACGGACACGAACATGCGCGGGGGCACGGTTGCGTTCAATGTATACGATTCGAGCGGCGCCACGATCGATCATCTCACCGTCGAGCAGCGGGCGAACACGATGAACATCTCTCTTCGCACGGGCTGTTTCTGCAATCCCGGCGCCGGCGAGCTCGCCCTCGGTCTCTCGAAGACCGAAATGATTCAATGTCTCGACCACCCCGCAGCGCGCATGTCGCTCGACGAATTCCACCAGTGCATCGACGGCAAGAGCACCGGCGCCGTGCGCGTTTCCCTCGGCCTCGTCTCGAACTTCGAGGACGTGAGCCGTTTCCTCCGGTTCATCAGTCAGTTCCGTGAAGGCTGAGACAACAGTGAATCGCCCCGGCAGATGCTACCGGCCCCACCCCGCGGGGGCGGTCGCGGAGCCGAGAACTCTGTCGATCTCTCCCACGAGCTGCTCCTCCTTCGCGGCAGCAGCTCCCGAGCGGGCTTCCTGGAGAAACTGAATCGCCTCTTCCCGTTCCCCGAGATTCAGGAGCGTCACCCCGAGATAGTAGCGGAGGAGATAAGAGTCGGGCTCCTGAGCGAGGGCTTGGCGCAGATGAACCGCGGCCTCCGCGTGGCGGCGCTCCTGGCTCATGATGAGGCCGAGGTATTTGTGGGCGTCGCCGTAATTCGGATCGAGGCGGAGCGCCTCCGAAAGCTCGGAGACCGCCGCATCCATGCGATTCTGTTTCATGAGCTCGAAACCCACGATGGAATGCATCTCGGCCTCGTAGTTGTATTTCTCGACGACGAAGGGGCCTGCGATGCTCGATGCGGCGGCGACCGCGCAGACGGACCCCGCGATCAGGGCCGAGAGCGGCCAGCGCCTTCGCTTGATAGAATCGACGAGACACAGCGCGCCGGCCGCCGCCGGAACCGCGAGCACCGGGACGACCGGAATCCGGTACCGCCCCGATACGAAAACTCCGATGACTGCTGCGGCGTACAAGAGGAGGAACGCATACACGGGAACCGGAATGCGCCTCAGATTTCGCGCGATCCCAACGAGCGCGAGCGGCAGCAACAGCCCGAACGGAAAACCGAATTTTCCCGCCTTCCAGGTCAACGCCGAGAAGAGCCCCGAGTATTTCCGCGCAATGTAGAGGTCGTCGTTCCGCGGGAGCTCCCGGGAGCTGAAGAACTCCACGGTCTTGTCCTCGAGCCCCTTGACGAAATCAATCGGATGCGCCTTCACGTAATCGAAGAACAGGCGCGTGAATACGTCGCGGTCCTGCACATCGCTGACCGAGCCCTTCACCATCGGCATCCGGGTGAGCTCGCGCCATTCCGCGCCGGGTCTGATCATGATCGTCTTGTCCCGCTCGGTATTGTTTCCGATGAAGAGATTGATCGGGCCCGATTCGGAGAGGAAGCTGAAGTCGCCGGTCGCACGATAGCACAGCTGCGCGACAGGCATCGTGACGGCGAGAAATCCGCCGAGCATAACCACGGCCCTCGCCGCGACCGGCCGCCACGGCATCGCGGCCCGGCGCCAAACGATCATCAGCCAGACGCACGCAACGAGGAAGAACGGCAGAAACGTCGCCCTCGTCACGACGCTCACGCCCCCGCACGCGCCGAGAAGCACGCAGGGGAGCGCTCGCTTCCATGTCTGCGCTCTCAAGAGCAGCAGAATGAGAACGACGGCCCAGATTGCCGAGAAGCCGGCGTCGAGGAGCTCTACGTCGTAGAATATGAGCGGCCCATAGAGCGAGGCGACAACGCCGGCCACTATTCCAGCGCGCCGGTCGAAAACCACCGAGCCGAGATGATAGATTCCCGCGCAGAGCAGCGACCCGAGCACGATTTGAATCAGTCTCGCCGCGAGCATCGAGCCGTGGGTCAGAAAATAAACGACAGCGAGAAAAAAGGGATAGAAGAATCCCTGCCAGAAGAACCGCTCGTAGAAGATCCCCTTCGCGACGAGGAGTCTCGCGTGCTGATCGTACGTAGCCGAGTCGATGATGGGCACGTGGAAGGCCGGACTCCTCGAGATCCCGCCGAGGTAGATGAGACGCACGGCGAGTGCGAGCGCGAATATGATGAGTGCGGTCCGCGGGAACCGCCTGCCGCCCGTGCCCTTCCGCGGAGGCTGCTTACGCTTCGACGCCACGGTGCATCCTCGCGCCGAGCACGCTCCGAATCTTGTCGCCGAGCGACGAAAGCCGGTACGGCTTCTCGATGAATCCGGCGAAGCCTTTCCTGGCGTAACGCTTCGAGATTTCGTGCTGGCTGTAACCGCTCGACAGGATGACGGGGACATCGACTGAGACCGCGCGCAGCGCAGCGAGCGCCTGGACGCCGTCCATTCGCGGCATTGTGAGATCGAGTATCACGCAGTCGATCGTTCCCCGGTTCGCGCGGAATATATCGATCGCCTCGGCGCCGTCCGCGGCGAGAAGCACCTGAAATCCGAGGTGCTCGAGCATACGCTTCGAGACGGACCGCACCATCTCCTCATCGTCGACGAGGAGCACGGTTCCGCTCCCATGCCACTCATCCACATGGATGGGGCCCTCTTCGACGTGCTCCACCGCGGAATTCGAAACCGGCAGAAGGATCTGAAATGTCGTGCCCATCCCCTTCTTGCTGTGGATCCTGATCGCTCCGCCATGCCCCCGCACGATCCCGAGAACGACGGCAAGCCCGAGACCCCTCCCCGTGAATTTCGTGCTGAAGAAGGGATCGAATATCTTCGCCTGTGTCTCCTCGTCCATCCCGACACCCGTATCCGCCACCTCGAGAAACGCGTAACGGCCCTCGCCCAGATGCTCGCCGAGGAGCATCCGTTTCAGATACGCTCGATCGCATTCGATCGCGCCGGTCGAAAGCGAGATCACGCCGCTCTCCTCTCCGAGCGCCTCCGAAGCGTTGATAATGAGGTTCATGACGACCTGCTGAATCTGAGATTCATCGGCTTTGATCAGGGGCAGATCGGGCGCGATATCGAATCGCAGAACGGCCTTCTTCGAGATCGAGACGGCGAGAATCTGAACCATCTCCTTGACGACCTTCCCGAGATCGACCTCCCCGATCGCGAAGCGCCCCTTTCCCGAATAGGCGAGAAGCTGTTTGCACAGATCGGCGGCGCGCCGCGAGGCCCTATCCACGTCGGCAAGGCTCGCCAGCGCCGGCGAGTCCGGCGAAAGCGCCGCGACAGCGAACTCGAGATTTCCATGGATCGCCGTGAGGATATTGTTGAAATCGTGG
>DATCCP010000155.1:0-2560 GCA_036511215.1 Candidatus Krumholzibacteriaceae bacterium | reverse complement strand
CGGCGGTCGCGGGGATCCTCGCGGGCGGCGCCGTCGGCCATCACATCTTCACCGGCATCGCCCCCGATGCCGAGATACTCGAGGGATGTTTCTTCTCGGGAAATCCGATCTCGGCCCTCATCCCGTGGGCACGCTCCCGCGGCGCGAACGTCATGCTCTACGAGTTCGGCGGCTTCGTGTGGGACTACCTCGACGGCTCGTCCTCCGACGAGGAGCTCATTACGGCCATGAACGATACCGTCATCCAGGTGGTCCCCTCGGGAAACCTCGGCAGGGGCAACAAGCACGCGATCTCGACGATTGCGGCGGCGGATTCCGTCGTGCTCCGGATCACGATGCCCGTCGTGAGCGGCACGAGCCTCCTGGAGATGTACAATACGAACCTCTGGAGAACGGCTCTGAGCAATCTCACCTTTCGCCTCAAGAGCCCGAAGGGCGGCATGGTCACGATCACGGGGAGCGTCTCGGGCGTCAACGGATACTACATCTGGTTCGATGCCTCGACGAGCCCCCGCGGCACGTGCGCGATGCATATCTACGTCAACAACGGTTCGAACCCGAATCTCACGGGGACGTGGGAGCTCCACGTCGTCAACAAGACGACGGGCCCAATCGAGGTCGTCAGCAACGTCGCGGATGACGTCACCTCATGGGCGGGCGGCGCCGAGTTCCTGAACAACTATACCGATCAGCGCAACGTCACGTGGCCCGCGACGGCCGACGGCGCCTTCGTGAACGGCTCGTATTCGACGCGCGGCTTCGAAGGATACAACGGTGTCGGCGGCGGCTCGATTCCGGTCGGGCAGATCAGCCAGTTCAGCGGACGGGGCGTCCGCATCGACGGGAGACACCTCCTCGACATCGTCTCCCCGGGGAACTACGACGTCTATTCGACGCGCTCCTCGCAGGATGGCGCGGGGTATCCCATCGGGAGCTATACGCAGTTCAGCGGCACGAGCGCGGCGGGGCCCCACGTGGCCGCCGCGTGCGCCCTCGTCGAGCAGGCGTTTCCCGCGGCGAGCATGAAGGACGTCGCCTACCTCATCACGTCGCACGCGGGGACCGACGCCTTCACGGGCGCGGTCTACAACGACACGTGGGGATGGGGAAAGCTGCGGATCCTCCACGCGATAGGCGTTCCGACAGGCGTCGACGACATGGCGCGCGGCTCGCGGACGCCGAAGGTTTTTCTCGACCAGAACTACCCGAACCCGTTCAACCCGACGACCTGGATTCCCTTCTATCTGCCGTCCGGGGGACTCGCGAGCATCAAGATATATGACGTCCGCGGCGAGCTCGTGAAGGTGCTCAGAGAGAGGTGGCTCCCCATGGGCGCCCACAGCGTCCGGTGGAACGGAGATGACGGCGCCGGACGGAGCGTCGCCTCCGGAATCTATTTCTGCGTCCTGAGATTCGCGGACAACGTGCAGACGAGAAAGCTCGTGCTCCTGCGGTAGGCGCTCATCGCGCCGGCGGAGAGGCGCCGCGGATCGACAATTGAGGTGTCAGGGGGAAGCATGAAAACAGTTACTGCATGTGTGCCGGTATTGGTGTGCGTTCTCGCGGCCGTTCTCGCGATCGCGGCGCCGGCGTGGTCCTCGACCGTGCGCCTCACCATCACATTCGAGGCGCCGAGACTCGAGACGCTCGCGGGAGGCTTTTCGCTCGTCATCTTCCCGGCGACTGTGCAGGCGGGAAAACCCGGCGAGCCGAGCTACCCGTTCCGCGGCGTCCAGGCGCTTCTCCCCCCGGGCGAATCGATCTCCGTGGCGACGGTCGTGAGAGGCGGCTGGACGCTCGTCGGCGGCTCGAACAAGCTCTTTCCGGCCCAGGAGCCCGTCCCGGGCACCGAGCTCGATCGCACGAAGCTGGGCTTACTGTATCGATCGACGGCCTATGAGGTCGACACCTGGGTATACCCTCCGGAGCCGACGTTCACGACGCATTACCTGAGAGGGCATGCTGTCGCAGCGGGCGCCGTGAGCCCCGTCGGGTTCCGCCCGGCCTCGGGCGAGGTCGGCTACTACCGCACGATCGACGTCGTTCTCGAAACGGCGCCGAGCGCGGAGGCGCAAGAAGCCCTCAAGCTCCTGCGCACCGACCGGGAAACGACGGAGCGCGTCTCGAGGCTCGTCGACAATCCCCAGACGGTCTCGCAATACGAAGGACTCGCCGCTCCACTCATCGATCCCGCGAACGCATTCGAGTACCTGATCGTCACCGGCGCCCAGTTCGTGGACAATTTCGCCCCGCTCAGGGATTTCTACACGCGCCGGGGCGTGCGCACGCGGATCATGACCGTCGAGGAGATCACGGCGGGCTACGGCGGCGTCGACGCGGCCGAACGGATTCGAAACGCCATCAAGGACAAGTACGCGAGTAACGGCATCACGCATGTTCTCCTCGGCGGCGACTGGGACGGGGGCACGGGCGATCCCAAGATCGTTCCCTACCGCGGCCTCTACGGAGAGGTGCACTCATCGGAGCTCTATACGGACTCAAATATGCCGGCGGACCTCTATTTCGCGAATCTCGACGGCACGTGGAACAAGGACGCAGA
>DATCCP010000154.1:0-4810 GCA_036511215.1 Candidatus Krumholzibacteriaceae bacterium | reverse complement strand
ATGAGCGCGCCTGAATCTCGGAGCGGCACGCTTGCCGGGATCGAGCCCGCGTTCAGGGGTAAGGTGCGGGACGTCTATGATCTCGGCGACAGGCTTATCGTCGTGGCGTCCGACCGGATTTCGGCGTACGACTCCGTACTTCCGACGCAGATTCCCGGCAAGGGGATCATCCTCACGATGCTCTCTGCGGCATGGACGCGATGGCTCGAGGACGTTCCGAATCATCTCATCGCCACCGACGTGTCCGCGTACCCGGCGCCGTTCAACACCTTCACGCGCGAGCTCGGTGGGAGATCGATGCTCGTGCACAAGGCGCGGCGGATCGATCTCGAATGCGTCGTGCGGGGGTACCTCGCGGGCTCGGGATGGAAGGAGTATCGGGAAACGGGCGTCGTGTGCGGCATCCGCCTTCCGAAGGGTCTCCGTATGTCCGACCGGCTCGATGAGCCCATCTTCACGCCCTCGACGAAGGCCGATTCCGGGCACGATCGCAACATCACGATCGAGGAGGCGGGGAAGATCGCGGGCGACGATACCGCCCGACAGCTCCGCCGGCTGAGCCTCGATATCTACGGAAAGGCAAGGAATTATGCGGCGAAGCGGGAGATCATCATCGCCGACACGAAGTTCGAGTTCGGAGTTATCGACGGCAGGGTGGCGCTCATCGACGAAGTTCTGACGCCGGATTCCTCCCGGTTCTGGCTGGCCGACGAATACGAGCCCGGGGAATCGCCGCCCAGTCTCGACAAGCAGTTCGTGCGGGACTATCTCGATTCTCTCGGCTGGGACCGTAACCCGCCGGCGCCCGAGCTGAGCGCGGATATCGTCCGGAAAACATCCGGCCGGTACCGGCTCGCCGTCGAGCGTCTCTTTCCCGAAATCAAACTCGAAAGGTACCTGTGATGAACATACCGATAAAACGGGCGCTGATCAGCGTCACCGACAAGAAATTGCTCGAGCTCCTCGTCAAGGGACTCGCGGGGCGAAGCGTGGAGATCATCGCGTCGGGAGGAACCGCCAAAGCGATCCGTGAAGCGGGGCTCGCGGTCGTCGACGTGAGCGATATCACGGCGTTCCCTGAAATGATGAACGGGCGCGTGAAGACCCTCCATCCCAAGATTCACGGCGGAATTCTCGCGGACCGCGAGAATCGCGGGCACCTCGAGCAGGCGGCGAAGCACGGGATCGGTCTCATCGACCTCGTGGTTGTGAACCTCTATCGTTTCCGGGAGGCGGCCGAGAATCAGAGTCTCGGCGAAAAGGATGTCGTCGAGGAGATTGATATCGGCGGGCCCGCCCTCATCCGGGCGGCCGCGAAGAACTTTCATTCGGTGGCGGTCGTTGTCGATCCGGCCGACTACAACGCGATCCTCAAGGAGATGAACGAGAACGGCGGCGCGCTCGCGCTGGATACGAGACGCAGGCTCGCCGCAAAGGCGTTCTACCACACCGCCACGTACGACGGGGCGGTCTCGCGGTACTTCGAGCGCATTACGACGGCGCCGGGCGAGTTTCCAGCGGCATGGATCACGGCCTACCGGAAGTTGCAGGGGCTCCGTTACGGCGAAAATCCCCATATGCGCGGAGCTCTTTACGCGCTCGATCACGCGGAGGGGGGGCTCGCGAGGCTCGCGCAGATCCAGGGCAAGGAGCTCTCGTACAACAATATCCAGGATCTCTATTCGGCGTATCTCCTCGCCCGGGACATCGGGAGGGCGGGATGCGCAATTATCAAGCACATGAACCCCTGCGGAGCAGCCAACTGCGGCAGCGCGGCCGAGAGCTTCAAACGGGCGCGACGGACGGACGAGACATCGGCCTTCGGAAGCGTCGTCGCATTCAACGACGTCGTCGACCGTTCGACGGCGGAGACATGCGCGGACATATTTCTCGAGGTCGTCGTGTCGCGGGGATTCAAGCCCGAAGCGATCGAGCTCTTCGGGAAAAAGAAAAACCTCAGACTCGTCGCGATCCCCGGAGAGGAGTGGGACCGCAAAGCCGGCGGATTCACGACGAGGGAGATCGGGGAGCTTCTCCTCGTCCAGGACCGGGATGAGGGATTTCCCGAGCTCGAAGCCTGGAAGGTCGCCACGACCCGTGTGCCCTCGACCGAGGATGAAAAGGCGCTCAGGCTCGCCTGGAAGATTGCGAAGCACGTGCGTTCGAACGCGATCGTCATCGGCGACGCGCAGGGCACGATCGGGGTCGGGGCCGGACAGATGAGCCGCGTCGACTCGTGCCGCATCGCCGTCGACAAGGCCCGCCGGGAGGGGCTCGCGACGGAAGGCGCCTCGGCCGCCTCCGACGCATTTTTCCCGTTTCCCGACGGGGTGGAGGTTCTCGCCGGGGCGGGGATACGGGCGATCATTCAGCCCGGGGGATCGGTGCGGGATGAAGAGGTCATCGCGGCCGCCAACAAGCTCGGAGTCGCCATGGTGTTGACGGGTGTGCGTCATTTCAGACATTAGGAGCGCTCAGTGAAAAAGAGGGAACGGGAGGGCGAGGCAATCGTCATCCTCGACTTCGGCTCGCAGTACACGCAGTTGATCGCGCGCCGCATCAGGGAGGAGCGGGTCTTCTCCGTTATTCTCTCTCCGAAGGCGTCCCTCGAGGAGATTCGGGCCGAAAAGCCCTGCGGCATCATCCTGTCGGGGGGCCCCGCGAGCGTGACCGACGAAGGTTCGCCGCGCCTCGGCGCGGATATCATGTCGCTCGGCATCCCGATCCTGGGGATTTGCTATGGTTTGCATCTCATTGCCCAGGCCACGGGCGGCCTCGTCGAGAAGGCCGATCACCGGGAATACGGGCATACCGTCATTCAGGTGGACGGGGAGAGCGCGATATTTCACGAGACGCCCCGCGAGCAGCGCGTGTGGATGAGCCACGGAGACCGCGTGAAACGGCTTCCCGAGGGTTTCACGGTCGTCGCGACGTCGACGGGATCGATCCTCGCGGCCTTCGAAGACGCATCGAGGGACATCTATGCCCTTCAGTTCCACCCCGAGGTATACCATACGGCATACGGTGTGGAGATCATCCGCAATTTTCTCTTCCGCGTCTGCGAGTGCGAGCCGAACTGGGGGTCGGGCTCGTTCGTCGAGCGCGAGATCGAGAGAATTCGCGAAACGGTCGGCTCGGCGCACGTTCTTTGCGCGGTCTCGGGAGGCGTCGACAGCTCCGTCATGGCGTGCCTCGTCGACCGGGCGATCGGCTCCCAGCTCGTTCCGGTGTTCGTCGACAACGGCCTTCTCAGGATGCATGAGGCCGACGAGGTGAAGGAGCTTCTCGCGCAGCACCTCACGACGAGCCTCGTCTTCGTGGACGCGACGGACGAGTTTCTGAAGAGGCTCGCGGGGGTGCAGGAGGCGGAGGCGAAGCGCAAGATCATCGGAAAATGTTTTATCGACATATTCGAGGAGGAGAGTCGCACGCGCGGTCCCTTCGCGTTCCTCGCTCAGGGCACACTCTATCCCGACGTGATCGAGAGCCGCTCTACCCTGGGGCCGTCGGCGACGATCAAGTCCCACCACAACGTCGGTGGGCTTCCCGACGATCTGAAGTTCAAGCTCATCGAGCCGCTCGCGGTGCTCTTCAAGGATGAGGTTCGGGAGGTCGGACGCTATCTCGGGCTTCCCGACCGCCAGGTCAAGAGGCATCCGTTTCCGGGGCCCGGGCTCGCGGTGAGGATCCCGGGGGAGATAACGCGGGAGGATCTCGATCTCCTGCGCAAGGTCGATCGGATATTCATCGACGGGCTCCTGAGGGAAGGGCTCTACGACAGCGTGTGGCAGGCGTTCGCCGTGCTTCTGCCCGTGAAGAGCGTCGGCGTCATGGGGGATTCGCGTACCTACCAGCGCGCCGTGGCGCTGCGAGCGGTCACGAGTCTCGACGGAATGACCGCGGACTGGGCGAAGCTGCCGTACGATTTTCTCCAACAGGTGTCGGCGGAGATCGTGAACAAGGTCCCCGGGGTCAACAGGATTGTGTACGACATCAGCTCGAAACCCCCGAGCACCATCGAGTGGGAATAGTGGACCGGTCCGGCGCCGCGGAGTCATGCTGGCATTCAACTTGCCTTCTTCCCGTTCCATCGATTATTTGAGCGTTCACGGGGGAAAGGGCACGGCACTATGCCACGAATACTCCTTTTTTGCGCGGTTCTGACGATTGCGGCGGGGCGTGTTTCCGCCGGAGACGGCGTCGAGACGCTCACGGGAGGAATCCGCGCGTGCCGGGCGGGGAAGATCGATAGCGCAATCGTGCTGCTCGCGCACAGAACGGACAACCCGTACCTCGAGGCGTTCCGGTTGTACTGGCGTTCGGACTGCTTCGTGCGGGACTCGATGTACCGTGATGCGCGAGCGGAGATCGAGACGCTCTTCGCACTCGCGAGCGCGGGTGCGATAGACAAGCGGCACGGGGTTATCGGCCGGGCGCGAAATCTGTACATGGAGGCGCTCGCCCGGGACCGTTCGGACACCGCGTCGTGCGCGCTCGCGGCCGCTGTGCCGGAATCCGGCGCGCTATCGGCGCGCGCCTCTTTTCTCGTCTCACTCGCCTGTCTCGAGGCGGGGGACAGCGCCGGGGCGGTGCGGTTCTTCGCATCGGGCGCGAGCGCAAGACCGGCGAGCGCCGACACGGTCCTTCTCAAGGATCTCATCCACCGGTGTGAAGCGCTCTTTCCGAAAATCGCGACCGTGACGCTGGCGACCATTGCGCGGAGGGCCGCAGGGCTCCATCTCGCGCACGAGGCGAACTCCATCAGCGGCTATCTCGCAGCGGGGAGGCCCGACGACTTCGAAGCCCTTCT
>DATCCP010000153.1:0-3029 GCA_036511215.1 Candidatus Krumholzibacteriaceae bacterium | reverse complement strand
GTCCTTTGAACGCCCGGCAGAAATTGCATACGCCGTGTTCGTCGAAGGCGATCCCCGGGAAGGTCTCGGGAAGAACGCATTGCGTGCACATTGTCATCGCGTCAACCTCTTCTCATCGAAGCCCGCTACCACATGATCTCGGGAGACGGCGGGAGCACACGCACGGGCTCCGTCGCGGCGCGCTTGCGGACGAGGTCCTTCCATGCCCGCTCGACCTGCTCGGGACGAAGCTCGAGGGCCTCCGCCACTTCGCCCTGCGGCACGTTGTGCTCGATCGCATACAAAATAAGGTCGAGGACATCGTACGGCAGGCAGAAGTAGAACTCCGCGTCGCTCACGACGAAGCTGTACGTATCCGGGCTGGGGGTTCGAGCGATGATCTCTTCCGGGACTCCCAGGAACCTGCCGAGCTGGTAGACCTGGTTCTTGTAAAGGGGCGCGATCGGTTCGATGTCGACGCCGCCGTCCCCGTATTTTACGAAGAATCCCTGGATCGCTTCGGGACGATTCGTCGTTCCGCAAACGATGCGATACCTCCGTTCCGCCTCGTAGTAGAGCTGCGTCATCCGCGTCCTCTGCTTGATATCGTTCGCCGCTATGAGTTCCAGGAAGTCTCCCTGCGAAAGCCGTTCGCGCCTCGTCGTCCCCTCGGCGTCGAGAATTTCGATGTGATAGATGTTCAGGCGGTCGGTGTCGAGGAGATTCTGCGGGAGCACGAGCCTGAATGTATATGGAGGCGCGAGATCGGGGAATATCTTCCGCACCACCGCGTCGCGTTTTTCGTACACGCCGAAGCTCTCGAGCACGGGGGTAATGTTGACTTCGGAGCACTCGATCCCGAGGGATTCCGCCATCGTGCGGCCGTATACGCGGCTGAGCGGATTCGAATCGCGCTCGGGGAGCAACAATCCGGACACCCTGTCGACGCCGAGCGCCCGTACGGAAAGGGCAGCGGCCACGGCTGAGTCGATTCCGCCGCTCAGGCCGATCACGATACCCTTTCTCTTGTAGAAACGCTCGACGTTGTTGCGGATGAACTCCTCGATCACGCCGCTCACCCGTTCGGGATCTATCTTGAGAACGTCTCGATGGAATTTCATGCGATGACCTTGCCCTTCCTCGGCGCTACCGTTCGAGCCTTCGCTTCTACCCGGGGTCAGAGCCCCTTGACCGTGATCTTCCCCGACGACGTCTTCGGCAGGGACTTCCTGAGTTCGACGATCTTCGGCACCATGAAGTCTTCGAGGTGCTTCGTGCAGTGCGCCTTGATTTCCGAGTCGGTCAACTTCGATCCCTCTTTGAGCACGACGAACGCCTTGATCGACTCGCCGAGCAGATCGTCGGGAACGCCGACCACCGCGGCCTCAACGACGTCCGGCAGCTCGTACAGGACGCCCTCCACTTCGCGAGGGCTTACCTTTTCGCCCCTGCTCTTGATGATGTTGTCCTTTCTCGACACGAAATAGAGAAACCCGTCCTCGTCCATCTTGAAGAGATCTCCCGTGTACAGCACGTTTTCCCACGGGTATGGCCCGGGGCGCAGCACGGCCGCTGTCTCCGCGGGGTTATCCCAGTACCCCTTCATGACGTTCGCGCCGCGGACGACGAGTTCGCCGACGACGTTCGCTCGGGTGATGACGTTTCCCGCATCGTCAACCAGATACACCTGTTCGTTCGGCATCCCTTTTCCGACCGAGGTCGGCCTGCGGTCGAGCTCTTCCGGCGGGAGGTATGATACCCGCTTGCACTCGGTCAGGCCGTACATCGAATAGATCTTCACTCCCGGAAAGGCGGCCTGTAGTCCCCGGATGTGACTCACCGGCAGGGCCGCCGCGGTATTGGTGATGTAGCGCAGGCGCTCGAATCGTTCGTTCCGCAGGGTCTCCAGCTGCAGGAGGATCGCGGAGATGGTCGGAACGATGGGAAAACCGCTGACACGTTCCTGCTTCAATAGATTGACGACCGCATACGGGTAGAGAAACGATTTCTCGAGGACGACCGTGCCGCCGAACTGGGCGGACATGATCACCTGGTAGAGCCCGTAATCGAAGGAGAGGGGAAGCGTGTTGAGGATGACGTCGTCCTCTCTGTTTTCCAGGTAGGTGGTTATCGATGTCGAGGCGGACGCCATATTCTGGTGCGTCAGCATAACGCCCTTCGGGTCGCCGGTCGACCCCGACGTGTAGATCAGCGCCGCGAGGTCGACGTCGATCGTCACGCGGGACGGCCGCGTAACTGGGAACTGTTCGCGCAGGTCGTTCCATCGCATGAGGAGCTCCGAGGGAGCAATCTGCCCGCGGTCGCCGGCGAGGAGGACGCTTTTCAGGGAAGGCGCCCCATCGATCACGGGCGACACGGTGTCCCACTTTCCCTCATGAGTGATGAGAGCGGAAGCACGGCAATTATTGAGGATGAAGCCGAGCTTCTCCTTCTTTATGGACGGGTTCACGAGCACGAAACACGCGTCGCTCTTCAGTATTCCGAAGATGGAAACGACCGCCTCCGGGGAGTTGTCGAGCATCACGACGACGCGATCTCGATAGCCCACGCCGCGGCTTCGCAACGCATGGGCGAGACGGTTCGCGGCCGCATCGAGCTCGGCGTACGTGAGCCGGTTCGATCCGCACACGAGGGCTGTTTTATCGCTCAGCCTCCGTGCGGAGTTTTCTAAGAATTCTTGAAGCAACATGTTTCGAATGCATGCGCAAAGACGGGTGTTCGGGACGTCCGCCGCGATCGATCCAAAGGATCAGGCGTCCTGCTTTTTCTTCACATATTCGTTCAATTTGCTGACTGAATCGAAGTTGTCCGGGATCAATTCGTCGTCGTTGACTTCTATTCCGAAGCGTTCTTCGACGAAAGAGACGAGTTCGAGCACGCCGGTGGAGTCGATGATCTCTTTTTCAAGAAACGAATCCTCGTCGTCGAGGTCGATCCCTGTGGATCCGGAAAGAGCATTCTTCAAGATGAAGTCCCGTATTTGCTTCTTCACTTCCAATGAGAATCCTCCGCGCTCGTCTCCAATCAAT
>DATCCP010000152.1:0-9434 GCA_036511215.1 Candidatus Krumholzibacteriaceae bacterium | reverse complement strand
GTTCGAGATGTTCGGCTGGAGCGCGACCAGCCCCGCCATGCCGGTCCCTGCCGCCGCCAGCGGAAGAAATCCCGTTTTGAAATCCCGGATGCGGTCCCCCCATTCGGAGATCTTGGCCGCGAGGAAGATGACGAGGACGATCTTCGCCGCCTCGACGGGCTGAAAATCGAAATTGGCGATGTAGATCGCGCGGCTCGACCCGCGGACCTCGGTGCCGACGACGAGCACGGCGCCGAGCAGCACGAGCGAGGCGATGAACAGCTTCCCGGCGAACCTCTGGTAGAGGCGATACGGCACCTTCATGAGGAGCACCATGCCGGCGATCCCGAGCGCGGCGAGGACAAGCTGCCGGAAGAAGAAGTAGAAATGCGGCCCGCTCACATGCTGGAGCCTCACCATCTGGCTCGCCGAGGCGATCATGACGAGCCCGAGCACGACGAGCGCGATTGTGGCGAGCACGAGCTTGAGATCGTATCTCCCCCGCTCCGTGATCCCTGCTATCTCGGCAATCCCTTCACGCATTCCGCAAATACCTCTCCCCGATGCTCGAAATTCCTGAACATGTCGAAGCTCGCACACGCAGGGGACAGGAGAACGATCTCCCCGGGCTGCGCCGTGCGCGCGGCGGTCTCGACCGCCTCCTGCATCGTCGCCGAGCGCGCGATCGGCACCACCGAGCCGAGCGCCTCCTCGATGAGGGGCGCGGCCTCGCCGATCGTCACGATCGCCTTCACGTGCGTAAGGAACGGAACGAGCTTCGTGAAATTTCCGCCCTTGTCGTGGCCGCCCGCGATGAGCACGGTCGGGCGATCGAGCCCCTTGAGCGTCATCATCGTGGCCTCCACGTTCGTGCCTTTCGAATCGTTATAGTAGGTGACCCCGCGCACGATCCCGACGTTCTCCATCCGGTGCGGGAGCCCCTTGAACCCGGAAAGAGCTCTTCCAAGCGCCCCGACGGGCACGTCGAAGGGCGTGAGCGCGGCGACCGCTGCCAGAGCATTCTCCACGTTGTGGATACCGATGACCCCGAGCGCGGCGCGTTCGAGGAAGATCTCACCTTTTCCGCCGCGGGTGCGGACGAGCCGGGCGCCGTCGTCGAGATAGACGCCGCCTTCGACGGGACCAGCCGACGAGAAGGGCACGGCGGCCCCGGGGAACGCATCGGCGACAGCCACGCACCTCCGGTCGAGAGCGTTGTAGAAGAACGTGTCCTTCGAACCGCAGTTCTCGACGATTCGCTCCTTGAAGCGGTAGTAGTCCTCGACGGCGTGGTAGCGGTCGAGGTGGTCGGGCGTGAGGTTGAGAATCCCCGCGACCTCGGGGTGGAACGCGGAGATCGTCTCGAGCTGGAAGCTCGATATCTCGAGAACGAAGAAGTCTTTGGGCCCGAGGTCCTTGACGACCGAGCAGAACGGAAGCCCCACGTTTCCGCATACGATGGCGCGCCGCCCCGCCGCTTTCAGGATCTCGCCGATCATCGTGACCGTCGTCGATTTGCCGTTCGTCCCCGTCACGCCGATGAGGTGCGCCTTCGCGAATCGCGAGGCGAGCTCGAGCTCGCTCGTGAGAGGAACGCCGCGCGCGACCGCCTCGATCATGAGCGGGTGATCGATGGCGATGCCCGGGCTCACGACGACCTCGTCGACGAGCGCGAGGAGGCCCGCGTCGAAGGGGCCGAGTCGCACGACAGCCCCCGCGAGATCCTCCGGGATCTCGACGCGAGCGCTCTCGTCCGCGCCGCTCACGACGGCGCCTTCGCCGGCGAGGAGACGCATCGCGGCGATCCCGCTTCTGGCGAGCCCGAGGACGAGGACGCGCGCCCCGCGGTATTTCGTTATGCCTTTCGTTCCGCCCATCCGCTCTCCATGTCTCACCCCCGCGTTACTGAAGTTTCAGAGTGCTGATGCTGAGCAGCGCCAGCAGCGCCGCGATGATCCAGAACCGGACGACGACCTGCTCTTCGCGCCACCCCTTGAGCTCGAAGTGATGGTGGATCGGCGCCATCTTGAACATCCGTTTGCCGGTCAGCTTGAACGAGCCGACCTGCAGGATCACGGATACCGCCTCGGCGACAAAGACTCCCCCGATGATGATAAGCAGCAGCTCTTTTTTGAGGAGCACGGCGACCGTTCCGAGCGCTCCGCCGAGGGCGAGAGAGCCCGTGTCGCCCATGAAAATCTGCGCCGGGTGCGTGTTGAACCAGAGGAAGCCGAGCGCCGCCCCCACGACCGACAGGCAGTACACGGTGAGCTCCCCGCAGCCCGGCATGTACGGAATGTTGAGGTACCCGGCGAACGTTTTGTGCCCGCTCAGATACGCGAGCGCTGCGAACGCGAAGAAGCTGAAGGCGGAGGCGCCTGAGGCGAGCCCGTCGAGCCCGTCCGTGAGGTTCACCGCGTTCGAGGAGCCCATGATGATGAGTATCACAAACGGCGTGTAAAGGAGCCCCCACTCGATGACGTAGTTCTTGAGAAACGGCACTGCGCTCTGCGTGGCGCCTTCCCGAACGAGCGGATGCACGTAGAGGAACACGCCGAGCGCGGCGCCGAAGAGAAACTGGCCGAAAAGCTTGTAGCGTCCGACGAGCCCCTTCTCGGTCTTCTTCACGACGCGCAGGTAGTCGTCGATGAATCCGATGAGCCCCGTCCAGAGCGTGACGACGATCGCGACCTGAACGTACGAGTTGCCGAGGTTGCCCCACAGGAGCGTCGGCACGATGATCGCGGCGATGATGAGGAGCCCGCCCATCGTCGGCGTGCCTTCCTTCTCATGGTGCCGCTCCGGGACCTCGTTTCTGATGCGCTGGCCGATCTGCACCGAGCGGAGCCAGCGGGTGAGAAGCGGCCCGAATATAAAGCAGATGAGGAGCGCCGTGACCATCGCGTACGCGGCGCGGAAGGTGATGTACCTGAATACGTTGAACGCGAAAAAGTGCGACCTGAGCGGGTAGAGAAGCCAGTACAGCATCAGTCGACCCTCCGCCTCGGGACGCCGCGCGCCGCTTCGATCGCCTCGATGACCTTCTCCATGTGCGTGCCCCGCGAGCCCTTGACGAGAACGGCGTCTCCCGGTCCGACGAGCTCGTTGACGTACCGGGCGAGGGAGTCGACGTCGAGAAAATGCGTGATGTGCTCGGGCGATCTCCGCTCGTCTGCGGCGGCGCGGTTGAGCTCGACCGTCTCTGCGCCGATCGTGAAAATGCCGTCGACCTTCGCCCTGCCGCAGAAGACGCCCGCCTCGCGATGGAGCTCGCGGCTCGATTCTCCGAGCTCGAGCATGTCGCCGAGCACGAGCCAGCGCCTCCCCGTTGCGGGCACCTCGCTGAAAGCCTCCACCGCGGCCCGCAGGGAGGCCGGATTCGAATTGTAGCTGTCGTCGAAGACGAGGATGCCGCCGAGATCAAAGAGCACTCCCCTCCCCGGGTTCACTTTGGCCTCAAGGATGGCCGGGGCGATCTCCTCCGGCGGAACGCCGACGACCGATCCGACGACCGCGGCGGCGGCCGCGTTGAGCACGTGGTGCCTTCCGTAACGCGGAACCTCGAGCGGCACGCCTCCCACGCGGAACCGGTAGCCCCCCGCCTCCCGTTTCTCGAGATTCATGATCCGCCGGTCGGCCTTGTCGGAAAACCCGAACGTGAGCGTGCGCGCCTTTGTGCGCTCCCTGAGGAAATCGACGAACTCGTCGTCCGCGGGGAGCACGGCGGTCCCGTCCTCCGGAAGCGCCTCGAGGAGCTCCGCCTTCGCGGCGGCCACCCCCTTGAGCGAACCGAAGAACTCGAGGTGCGCCGGGCCGATGTTTGTCACGACGCCGATTTCCGGTCTCGCGATCTCGGCGAGCGCCTTGATCTCCCGCTTATGATTCGCCCCCATCTCCGTCACGCAGATTTCCTCGCGTCCCTCCATGCCGAGGATCGTGAGGGGAAGCCCGATATGATTGTTCAGATTTCCCGGTGTCGCGTGGACGCTGTAGCGCCGGGCGACGACTGCGGCGACGAGATCTTTCGTCCCCGTCTTTCCCGTGCTGCCCGTGATTGCGATCACGCGCGGGTTGACGAGCCCCCGGTACGCCGCGGCGAGCGCCTGGAGCCCCCTCAGCGTGTCGGGAACGTCGAACACGGGGACGGGCCCCGCGAGCCCGGCAGCCTGCGCCTTCCGGCCGGCGGAGACGAGAAGCGCGGCGGCGCCCTTCGCGACAGCCTCCCGGAGGTAGTCGTGCCCGTCGGCCGTCTCCCCCTTGAGAGCGACGAAGAGCCGGTGCTCGCACGCGGCTCTCGTGTCGATCGACACTCCCTCTATCACGCCCTCTCCCGGGTCCGCGCCGCGGTATCCCGCGGCGGCGAGAGCGCCGGCCACCCACCGGAGATCAACCTTGATGTTCCACCTCCAGGCCCACGAGCGCCTCTTCCGCCTCGCGCGCATCGTTGAACGGAACGCGCGTGTCCTTGTAGATCTGTTCGTTCTCGTGCCCCTTGCCGGCGATGACGACGAGGTCTCCCTCGCCGGCCGACTTCACGGCCCGGCGTATCGCGGCGCGCCGGTCCCTCACGACGTGGACGGGCGCCGCCGTCCCCCCGATGCCGTCGAGAATCTCCTTGACGATCCGGTCGGGATCCTCCGTGCGCGGGTTGTCATCGGTGATGAAAACGATGCTGCTGAGCCGCGCCGCGATCCCTCCCATCAAGGGCCGCTTTCCGCGGTCCCGATCCCCGCCGCAGCCGAAGACCGTGACGATCTTCCGGGGCTGAAGCTCCCTGCAGAAGTTGAGGAGCTTCTCGAGCGCGTCCGGCGAATGCGCGTAGTCGACGACCACGGTCGGTCCCCGTCCTGTAGAGACGACCTGAAACCGCCCGGGCACCTGCGGGACCCTCTCGAGCCCCGCCTTGATCTGTTCGATGCCGGCGCCGAGCGCGTGCGCGCAAGCGGCGGCGGTAAGGGCGTTGTACGCCGAAATCCTTCCAAGGAGCTTGAGCGCGAGCCGCGCACGGGACCGGGCGACGACGAGATCGAATCGCGTTCCCTTGAGATCGGCCTTGAGCCCCTCGGCGCGCACGTCGGCCTGCATCGAGAGACCGAACGAGATCCGCGTGCCGGTAAAGCGCTCCGCGACACGCACGACCTCCGGATCGTCCGCGTTGTACACGAAGGTGCCCGGCGCCTTTTTTCGGGCGGGCTCGGTCAGCGTGTCGATAAACGTCTCCTTCGCCCTGATGTACTCCTCGAACGTGCCGTGATAGTCGAGGTGGTCGCGCGTCACATTCGTGAAGGCGCCGACGTCGAATTCAAGACCCAGGATCCTCCCCTGCACCGCGGCGTGTGAGCTCACCTCCATGACGGCCGAGCGGCAGCCGCGTTTCAAGAACTCGTCCATCACGCGGTAGAGATCCACGGCTCCCGGCGTCGTGTTGCGCGCCGGCGCGAGCTCGTCCGAGACTCCGTACCCGACGGTGCCGATGATCCCGCACGGCCCGTCGGCGATATCGAGAATCGAGCGCAGGAGAAACGCGCTCGAGGTTTTGCCATTCGTTCCCGTGATGCCGGCGAGCGCCAGCCGCGCCGCCGGGTCGCCGTAGAACCGCCGCGCGAGCCGCGCCGCCGCGAGCGACGAGTCCTCGACGACGAGGGTCGGACGGTCGCTCGCGACATCCCGCTCCACGACGAGCGCCGAGGCGCCTTTCCGGACGGCCTCGTCCACGAACGCGTGCCCGTCCGTCGCGTGCCCCTTGATCGCTAGAAATAGGTCCCCCGGCTTCAGCAGGCGCGAATCGGTGACGATGCCGGTCACCTCGACGTCCCGAAAGCGAAGGCGACTCCTCGTTTCAATTCCGTCGGAAAGTTGCGAAAGCTTCAATGGCGAGCTCCATCGGCTATCTGGACGCCTTCGTTCATACTCGCTGCGCTTCGCGGATTGCAGAACAGAATCACCTTGACGGCACGAGAGACGAGCGAGCCGGCCGCCGGCTCCTGCCGTTCGACGATACCGAAGCCCCGGACGACGCAGTCGAGTCCGCAGCCCAGCAGCAGCCTCCTGGCCTCGCGGATCGAGAGACCCGCGACGTCGGGAACGCTCTCGGCAGCCTCGGGTTTCGACTGCTCAACGCGGACCATGAGCTTGACCTCATCCCTCGGGCCGACGTACGTCCCGGGATCCGGGTTTTGCGAGTACACGATTCCCTTCACGCGGGGGCATTGGACGACGAGGCCGCACTCGGCGGCGCGGTCGATCGCGGCCTCCGACGTGAGCCTGAGGAAACTCGGAACCCGCTTCCTGCCGGCGCCGTCGTCGCCCATCGCGATGTTCGCGGTTCCCGCGTTATAGAAGAGATCGGTCGAGAGGTTTATTCCCTCGATGATCTTCGAAAAAACGATCGCGGAAGATTCTCCTCCGTAGTACGAATGTGAATCGGGCTCGTCGAGCACGACGAGGCATACGACGCGGGGAGCCGATGCCGGCGCGAAACCGATGAAGCTCGCGACGTACTTCCCCTTCTGGTACGCGCCGTCGATGGCCTTCTGCGAGGTGCCGGTTTTGCCCGCGACCTCGATCCCGTTCACCGCGGCCTTCGTGCCCGTCCCCTTCAGAACGACCTCTTTGCAGAAATCCTGCATCGTCTTCGCCGTGCGGTCCGTGAGGACGCGCCTCACCGTGGCCGGAGAGAATCGCTCGACGACGTCGCCTTTCATGTCCCGCGCCTCGAGGGCGACGCGGGGGACGAGAAGGTTGCCGCCGTTCGCGAGCGCACAGTACGCCATCGCCATCTGAAGTGCGGTGACGCCGATCTCGTGCCCGATCGCGATGCTCGGGAGCGACCGCGCCGACCAGGCGCCCGGCTCGCGGAGCGTCCCCCGCGACTCGGCGGGAAGATCGACACCCGTTCTCCCGCCGAATCCGAATCGAAGCATATAGCGGTAGAAATCGGATGCGTTCGCCGACAGCGCGGCCTTGATCGTGCATATGTTGCTCGAGAGAACGAACGACTCCTTGAAGGTGAGCCACCCGTACTCGTGAGCGTCATGGATCGTTCCGAAATCGAAGTGCGCCACGCCGTTCTCGCCGAAGAAGACGTCGTAGGGCCCGACCTTCCCGGACTCGAGAAGATAGGAGTCGGTGATGAGCTTGAACGTCGAGCCGGGCTCGTAGATGCAGTTCATCGAGCGCAGTGCGAAGCCGTCGACGAGGCTCGCGGCGCGCGCGATCTCGCGCACGGGTTTTTCGGAGAGTGCGAGCACGTCCCCCGTCGTCGGCTCGACGACGATCGCCACGCCGCCCGCCGCGCCGAAGCGCGTCACCGCCTGCTCGAGCTCGAAATCAACGATGGACTGTATGCGCGTGTCGATCGTGAGGTAGAGGTCGTTGCCGTCGCGCGGCCTGCGGCCCGGCGCATTCACCGGCTGGAAGCCCCGGGGATCCCCCGGGAGCTGACTCACGAGAATCCACCCGTCCTCCCCCGCGAGCGTGCTCTGGAAGGCGAGCTCCACCCCCGCCGTGCCGCTGCCGCCGGCGTTTATCGCGCCGAGGAGCTGCGGAGGCATCGCTTCGTATGGATAGAGGCGGTCGTGGTTTGGATCGATGGCGACGCCGGAGAGCGACGAAAGCTTGGAGACCTGATCCTCTGTCAGGTGGAGGTCCCTGCCGAGCGCAACGTAGGCTTCGTCCCGTACGAGCCTGCGGCGCAGCTCTTTCTTCGACATGTCGCACGCATCGGCCAGACACGCGACCGCCTTCCTGTCGTGTGTGGGAAAGCTCCTCGGGGTTACGCCGATCGTGTAGGTCCAGTGCGTCACCGCGAGGGGATAACCGTTCCGGTCGAAAATGTTCCCCCGTCTGGCGGGGATCGAATGCCTCACATACTGCTGCCGATTCGCCTTCGCTCTGTATCGTTCGTGGTCGATGATCTGGATATCGATGAGCCGCCAGATGACGACACCGATCATGACCGTGACGGCAATCGACGCGACGCTCAAACGGTGTCTTGGAAACAGCTCGCTCATTTCGCTCCCGGCCTGTTGACAGGGGTGAATTCAAGCAGGTTCTCGATCTTCGCCTGAGCCCAGGAAGGCTCCCCGTGCGCCGACTTCGCGTCGAACCGCAGCGCGAGCCGCCGCACCTCGTCGGTCGAGCCCGCCCGCATGCCGAGCTCCTGCGCCAACGGGATGATCCTTCCCGGCGCGGCGAGCCCGTTATAGACGGCCATGAGACGCACGTTCGCATCCATGAGGGCGTCGACGCGTTCGCTCGACGCCGCGATATCGTTCGAGATGTTGAAGAAGTAGACGTGGAGCGATATGTAGAGAAGAACGAGGGTCGAGAAGAACCCGACGATGAGAAGAAAAGAAAGCGGCGTCAGGCGCCCCTCGATCGCCCGCCTGACGATCGCGCACAATCCCGAAAATGAGCCGGCGTTCGCGTGCATGTCACAACCTCTCTGCGGCCCGGAGCTTTGCGCTCCGCGCCCGTGGATTCCGTTCAATCTCTTCCTGCGGCGGCTTCACCGCCGCCCTGGTGAGCACCGCAAGGCGCGGGCTCTGCCCGCAGCGGCATTCGGGAAAGTCGTTCGGGCAGGTGCAGCCCCGCTCCTCCTGCCTGAAAAACCGTTTCACGATTCGATCCTCGAGCGAGTGATAGCTGATGATCACGATTCGCGCGCCGGAATTCGAGCACTCGACCGCCTGGGGCAGGAACGCCGCGAGGCTCTCGAGCTCCCCGTTCGCCCAGATGCGCAGCGCCTGGAAGACCCTCGAGAGCGTACCGTTCACATCCTCGCGCCGCGCGACCCTCGAGACAGCCTCGCGAAGCTGCAGGGTCGTTTCCATCCCGCGCTGACTCCTCGCGCGGACGATTTCCCGCGCGATCGCCCGGGATCGCCGCTCCTCGCCGTATTCCCGCAGCACACGCGCGATCTCCCGCTCGTCCGCGCCGGATATAAACTCCTTCACCGGCCGGCCGTCCTCTCCCATCGCCATGTTGAGCGGACCGTTCATCCGGTAGCTGAATCCCCGTGTCGCATCCGAGAGCTGGTACGTCGAGACGCCGAGATCGAGGAGAAAGCCGTCCGCTTTTCTCCTGCCGAGGAGCGCCGCAATCCCGCTGAAGTTCGCGCAGACGAGCTGCACCCGCGGACCGAAGGATGCGAGCCGCTCCCTCGCCTCCGCGATCGCCCCGGGGTCGCGATCGACCCCGAGCAATTCCGCGAGACTGCCGTCCGCACCGAGAATGAGCTCCGCATGCCCTCCCGTCCCGACCGTCCCATCCACGAAGAGTCCCCTCCTCCGCGCCCGCAGCAGCTCCACTGCGCGCTCCGCGAGAACCGGTGTATGTCGTACCGCTTGCATGTCTCATATCACTCGCTGCCCGCCGGGGCGGCGGGAAAAGGCTTTCCGAGCTTGCCGCGCTCGACGACGAGATACCTGAGCGCCCGGCGCCAGTCCGGATAG
>DATCCP010000151.1:0-3065 GCA_036511215.1 Candidatus Krumholzibacteriaceae bacterium | reverse complement strand
GGCGCTGAGCCCGACGGGCGCCGAGGGGGATATCGCCGTCACGAAGCGCGGATGGCGCTCGTTCACCTCGGCCGATCTGAACGGAGCGGACGTCGCCCTTCTCGGCCCGGGGAGAGGGCCGGAGCCCGGCGACGTCGTGATCATCGACCGGTTCGTCGCGGGAGGGGGCACGGCGATCGTCCTCCTCCTTCCCGAGCTCAAGGCAGCGGCGGAGCGGCTCAGCCGCTATTCCCTCAAATTCGAATTTGCCGATATGCCGCAGGGATTTTTCACGCTCGCGAGACCCGCGAAGACGCCCGCGTATCTGGCGCCCTTCGACGAGGAGGACCTCGCGGCGCTCGCGCGCCTGCGCTTCCGGAGCGCCGCGCTCGTGCGCGGCGTCCCCGCCGAGGCGGCGGAGCTCGCGTTCACCACGGGAAACCCGTTCGTATGGGAAGAGAAGCGCGGCGAAGGGACGGTCGTCTTCGCGGCCGTGGATCCGAGGCCCGTCGCGGGAGAGCTCGTTCTCTCTCCGTATTTCCTGCCGCTCGTCCAGCAGCTCGTGCTCGCGACGGGTTCGAAGAGCGTCTCGGGCGAGGGAAGCCTCGTCGGCGAGCCCGTTCTCTGGAAGGGCGCGGTTGAGGGAGAGGTCACCTGCGAGCTGCCCGGGGGCTCGATCCTCAAGCCCGCGCGCAGCGAAGGGGGCATCCTCGTGCCGCCCGTCGAGGCACCCGGCTTCGTCACGATCCTCGCGGGCTCCGGGGCGGCCGCGAAGATCGCCGTCAACGTGGACTGCCGCGCGGAGTCGGAGCTCGCGTACCTTTCGGCGCGGGGGGCGGCCGATTCGCTCGGCCTCGCGAACCGCCTCGTCGTCGAGGAGGACCGCGCCGTCGCTTCCGCGATCCACGCCGCGCGCGAAGGCAGAGAGATCACCGTGCCGCTCATCATCGCCGCGATGGCGCTCTTGGCGGCGGAGCTCGCCGTCGCGCAGCGGGAGAAGGGGGAGGCGGCCTGATATGTGGGACGAGCTTAAGGGAAAAATGGAGCGCCTCCCGGCGTACCGGAGCCTCGTCGAGGGGTTGCGAGCGAGCGACGCCCGCGTCTCCGTGACGGGGCTCTACGGGAGCGCGCGCTCGCTCGTGCTCGCGGGTCTCGCCGAGCGCTCGAATGCTCCCTATCTCATCATCGCTCCCGATCCCGTGCGGGCACGCGACGTCGAGGAGGACCTGAGGATTTTCGGGATGGAAGACGTCGTCCCGTATCCCGAGGACGAGATACTCCCTTACGACTACCACGACCCGGACCGGAGCCTCACCGGCCTGCAGATGCGGGCGCTTGAGGCGCTCGACGAGGGCAGGTGCCGCGCGCTCGTCTGCACGCCGAGGTCCGTTCTCAAGAAGGTCTTTCCGCGGGAGCTCTTCCGCGGCCTCCTCGTCGACGTGCGTGCCGGCGCCGAGCTCGACCCGCAGGAGCTCGCCGAGCGGCTCGTCCGCCTCGGCTACGAGAGGCATGAGACGGTCGAGGCGAAGGGGCAGTTCGCCGTGCGCGGCGGAATTGTCGATATCTTCGAGATTTCAGAGGACGCACCAGTGCGCATGGAGTTCGACGGGGACGAGATCGTTTCGATGCGCGACTTCGACATCGAGTCGCAGCGCTCGACCGGGGCGCGCGAGTCTCTCAGGGTGCACCCGCCGGGTCACATCGCGCTCACCCCCGAGGGGGTCGCGCGCCTGGTGGAAAGAATCCGGCGAGAGACGGCCGGGGCGAGCGAGGAGGAGCGCGCGAGGCTCATGCTTCCCGCCGAGCGCCTGGAGAAGGGCATCTCGTTCTTCGGGATGGAGCACTATGCGGCCGCCGTGCACGAGGTCGTGCCCCTCTACGCGTATTTCAGCGCCGCGCCGGTCGTCGTCCTCGTCGACGCGGAGGATATCGAGAGCACGTTGAAGGAGTTCAGGGAAGAGATCGGCGACCGCTATTCGCGGACGCGCGAGGAAGGCAGCCTCTACCCGGCGCCCGGCGAGGTGTACGTGGGGGAAGAGGAGTTTGCCGCGTGGCTTGGGGGTACGCGACGCGTTTCGCTCAACAAGCTCGAATGGGAGGGCGCCATCCGGTTCGGCACCTCGTCGCCCGGGGACTATCGCCGGAACCTGAGCGGTCTCGTGAGCGACGTGCAGAAAGAGCTGAAGCGGGGAAACGGCGTGTATTTTTTCTGCGCGAACAAGTTCCAGAGGCAGCGCGCCGAGGAGCTCCTCGAGGACATCGCGCTCGAGATCGATTTCCCGCTCGGGGGGCTTTCGAGCGGGTTCAGGTGGCCGGAGGCCGGCGTCTTCTTCCTGAGCGAGGAGGAGGTGTTCGGGCGCTATCACCGGCCGTACCATACGCCTCCCGCCCGGAGCCGGTCGCTCACGTACGATCCGTCCCACTTCCAGCCGGGGGATTTCATCGTCCACGTGAATCACGGCATCGGACGCTATATGGGCATGCGCGTCCTCGACATCGACAGCGGGAAAACGGAGTGCCTCGATATCCGCTACGGCGGGGAGGACCACCTCTTCATACCGATCGCCCAGCTCCGTCTCCTCGAGAAATACGTCGCGGCGGAGGATGCCGCGCCGCAGCTCGACCGGCTCGGGAGCGCCTCGTGGGGGCGCGCCCGGGAGCGGGCGCGGAAGAGCGCCGAGAAGATCGCGCGCGACCTCCTCGAGATTTACGCGGCGCGGCAGATCGCGAAGGGCTTCGCGTTTCCACCGGACAAGCCGTGGCAGAAGGAGATGGAAGCGTCCTTCCCGTACGAGGAGACCGAGCACCAGCTCCGCGCCACCGAGGAGGTCAAGCGCGACATGGAGTCGCCGCGTCCGATGGACCGTCTCCTGTGCGGCGACGTCGGCTTCGGGAAGACCGAGGTCGCCGTGCGCGCGGCCTTCAAGGCGGCCCTCTCGGGCAAACAGTGCGCGATCCTCGTTCCGACGACCGTGCTCGCGATGCAGCATTTCAGCACGGTGACGGAGCGCCTCGCGGGCTACCCGGTGAACGTCGCGATGCTGAGCAGGTTCATCTCGAGCGCGAACCAGAAGGCGGTCGTCGAG
>DATCCP010000150.1:0-5237 GCA_036511215.1 Candidatus Krumholzibacteriaceae bacterium | reverse complement strand
CGCTCGCCGCCGATCGGGGCGACGAAGCGGTCCTCGAGTCGTCTCCCCACAACGTGAGCCATCCTCCATCAGCGGCCGGCGCCGCCCTCCACTTCGCGAACGGACCATCCCGATAAACGAGGTTGGAGACGCTTCCCTCTTCCCGTATCTCGATCGCATGATCCATGGGACCACTCACCTTCCGGGGATAATCCCCGAGGAGCTCTCCCGAGCCGCGCACGAGGTACAAGAGGCCCCCGTCGCTTCCCGCGACGACGATGCCCTCGCTCCCCGACCCGACAACAGTCAGCGGTGTCCCGATACGCGACTCCCACGGAAGCTCACGGAAGGAATCCAGGTCTCGCGGCCACCCCACCAGATTCGCCCCCGATGGGCCAATCGCATAAATTGAAATCCCATCGGAGTATACGAGATCGAGGTACGAGTCGCCATTCAAATCGAAAAGCGCGGGGGGCGCCGCGACGAAACGTTCCCGGTGTCTTTCCGCGATGACGCCGCGCGAGCCGCAGCACAGGATGCGCCCCGTTCCCCGGCACACGACGTAGACCTCGTCCCCCTCCTCTTCCGGGACGATGTCTCCTCCGACGAGATAGACGCCTCCCTCGACGTCCTCGGCATCGAGGAGAAGGCGTTTCGGATACCCGTTCGCGTAGCCGAATGCGTCCCCCGATTGTCCGGGAAAGAGGCTCAGCTTGACGAGCCAGGCGCGCAGGGGATCCGCATCGGCGACGACCAGGAACAGGCCGGTGCCTTCCCCCCCGGTCCGGGAGACGACGATATTGCTGATTGTATGATTCGGCAGGATGAGAGGACTTCCGCGCGATTCGAGACCCGAAGGTCCGATAAGGTGAACGCGGCCGTTCCTGTCCACGGCCGCCACGAAGCTCTCGCCGCCGCGCTCGACCACGACGGGGTGCGAGACGAACGACCCGGCGATAAACGCGGGCCACCCTTCGAACTCGTCCCATTGTCCGACTTTGATCTTGTGCAGGTATCCGTCCCTGTCGCCGGCGACGATTCCGGCCGGTTCGCCACTCCCGCTGCGAGGTGCGAGCGCCGGGAGCGTGACGAATGGCCTCCCGACGGAAAAGACGGGGGCCTCCTCTCCGGCGAGCCAGCCGCGGCCGAGCGCGTCGATGATCAGGAGACTGCCGTCCGGCAGAATCATCGACCCGATCTCTGCCGCGGCGCCCATATCGGGGATCCTCCTCGACGCCTTCACCCCCCGCACCCGCGCATCGAAGCTCATGAGCGTGTCCCGCGGCGAGATGCGGTCGATCCGCACGCCGGTCGGCACCCTCCACGTGCTCCATGCCGCGGGGAGCGTCGAATCGGAAAGAACGGCAGCGTTGTCGGCGTAGTATGCGTCGTCGAACCACCCGTATGCGTAGCGCGACGAGGGATCGCCCAGATCGACGACTCCGTTCGCCTCGAGAAGCGAAACGGCAAAGGGCCTCTGGTTGTTCAACGCGTTCGCGGCCGAGCGCTCCGCGACGAGGCGCTCGTCGACGTGCCAGATGAGAATGCCCGGGCCGCCCTCCGGGGAGGGCGAATCGGATTCCTGCGGCAGCAGAAGATCGTACCCGTTGACGAGCGCGGCTTCCGCCCCGGATACCGCCGATTCCGCGGCGTTCGCCGTTCCGATGATGACGCCGTTTGCATCGATCACGTATTCGGTCGCAATTCCGTCGAGCTCGGCGGAGCGATTCTCGACGAGGAAATACTCGTCGCTCGCCGCCTCGACGAGCAGAACGCGGGCAGGACATTTCTCGACGGCCCTCAGCCGCGCCGCGTTTTCCAGCGTCGCGACGGTGTCGACCGCCGTCCATCCGAGAAGCGTCCGCGGCCACGCCGACAGGCCTCCCGGCAGGAAGCCTTCGGCATACTGGAGGTGCCCCTCGCGGTCCCGGATGTAGGCTCCGAGATTGGAGCCGCTGTCCATGAGATCCCAGTACCCGACGGCCGGCGTACCCGCGTCGGTATTGTAGAGATCGCCGAGCCCGAGCTGGTGACCGAACTCGTGCGCGATGACGCCGCTGATCCCCCCGTTGAAGCCGTCCTGCGTCGCCGTTTCGGGAACGACGGCGCCGTCCCTGATCGTCGTGGCACCTCCGTCGACCGTGAAGGTATCCCCCGGAGCGAGCGTGGCGAAAAACGACGGAACGTCGTTCGGCGTGTCCCCGTTTATGTCGCTTTGGAGGTTCGCGCCGGCGTGCGCGAGAATCACGGCGTCGTAATCGCCGAATCGCTCGGGGTACCCCTGAGCGGCGAGCGCGCGGTCCGCGGCCCGGACCCCGTCACGAAAGAGCCGCACGAGACTCGTAGTTGTCCATGAGCCCGATTTTCCCGGCCCGTAGTCGGCGAGATCGGACAGTTTGTAGCTCGCGTTTTCATCCCGGGGAAGGACGTCCCAGACGATCTCGAGGCGCCCGCACGACTGGAACCGGTAGTAGTTCCTGAGCGCCTCCATGTGCGAATTGAAGTAATCGCGATTGTGCGGCGCTGGATCGATGAGGGACGTTCCGTTCGGCGTGAGGTCGAAATCTCCTCCCGTCGATATGCTCGAAAGTGCGTCCTCGCGATCGGTCTCGAACGAAATCCTCACGAGCACAACCCTGATCGTGTCGACACCGTTCCCCGCCGCCCCGAGCGGCCCGCGGGCGCGCCCCGCGCGGCGGATCAAACCTCTTGTCGACGGCCTGTCGAAGGAGAACATTCTCGGATGCTTCGGCGCCCCGGGCGCGGCGCCAACGGCACCGCGATCGAGACCGAGACTCCCGGAGCCCGTCCGCGCGAGAACCGGAGAGCGGCCGGCGCGCAGAGGAAGCGACGGAAGAGCGAGGAGAAGAACAATGGCGCAGAGCTTCCAGGAGCGGTTCGCCACCAACGATGCGTCATGCCTTTCCAGGGGCTAGAACGTGATTCCGATCGACCAGCGGTTGACCCTGCCGAGCTCCTTCGCCTGAGGAATGCTCGCCCAGTCGAGCCGATAGCGCTTGTTGAAGCTGAATCCCAGGCCGTAGGTGGGATCCATGATGTTGCCGTCCCTGTCGTGCATGTAGCCGGCCCGCACCGTGATCAGGTCGATGTACGCGAACTCCGCCCCGAAGTGGTACGTGTTCGAGCGCTTGAACTCGACGAGCGGTCTGTTGAACTCCGCCGCGAAGGTGACCCTGCCGACCTCGTCGGAGTACGGCGTGTATGCGAAGCCCGCCCGCAGATTGCGCGGAAGAGAGGCTGCCTGATCGACGTTGACGAAGCTGATCGCCGGCCCGAGGTTCGAGAGACAGAGCCCGAGATTGAGGCGCGAAACCTTGTATCCGAACACCTTGAAATCGGGCACCTTCCAAAGCCCGCCGAGATCGAGAGCGACAGAGTGCCCTCTCCCCGGCTGCTTCTCGACGGTCGCCGACGCGGGAGCAAGGTCGATATAGATGAACTTGAGATTCATGCCGATGCCGAGATTGTCGAGCACCTTGACCGCGCCGCTCAGGGTCGGCGCAATCTCCCATGAAGAGTACACGCCGGTGGGATTGTTGTTGGGATCCGTCCCCTGCCAGTCCCCGTACGTGAGGTATATGAGCGAGCCTCCGACCGTTCCAAACCCCTGGACCTTGGCCACACCCCCGAAGAACTCATAGAAAACGTCGGACGCGAGCTCGGGAACGAGCTGCGAATGCATGAGATCCACTGCCACATTGACGAAGGCGAGGCCGCCCGGATTCCACCAGCTGCCCGTCGCATCATCGGCGATGGCGACGTAGCTCTGCCCGAGTCCGTTCGCCCGCGCGCTCGGGGGTATGATGAGGCACTGCGCCCCCGCCTCGCCCTGCGCATGCAGGGTTCCCACCGAAAAGGTCAATGCGAGCACCACGAGCGCGCCCATCGTTCGATTCTTCATCATAGATAGGTCCTCCGTTCTGGCCGACACCTAATTATTATAATCCGAGCCCCGCCGGGTCAAGCAGTTTGGCTCGACGGTGCGTACGCTCTCGAAGCGGCTCCCTGCCCGGCCGGTCCGGCTATCGCAAATAAACTGCCTTTCCCCTGACCGTCTCCGTCCTGTGGAATGAATCCCGGAAATCGACCTCGAGCACGTAGAGATACGTGCCGTTCGCGACGCGGTCCCCCGCGAGGTCCCTTCCGTCCCAGTATATGCTGTTGAACCCCTCACCCGCCGCTATGCGCCGCTCCCAGATCTTGATTCCTGAGACCGTGAAAACGGAGAGCCTCGCGTCGGCGGGATTCGTCACCTGGAATATGAAATTCGTGCTCTTCGAGAAGGGGTTCGGCAGATTGAAAACGTCGCTCACCTGATAGAGCCCCTCCTCGACGATCTCGAACCTGAGCGTGTCGGACGCCGCGAGCCCGAGATTGTCGAACGCCTTGATGAGAACCGTGTGCGTCCCGGGCTTGAAATCGGCGGACAGCGGATACTCCACCTTCCCCGTCGTGTACGAGCCGTGGTCGTACGTGAAGTAATCGGTCACGTAGACCAGGTAGCCGCTCCCGTCGAACTCGAGGAAGATCGAGCTCTGGGGGTCGGAGCCGAGTATCGCGATGCCGTCCGGGTCCGAAATATCGGCTATGAGCTTCGCCCCCGCCTTCACCTTCGTCGCCTGTCCCGAGAAGTACAGGTGCACCTTCGGCGGCTCGAGATCCGCCCGCACGGTGTCCGCCGGGACTATCACGAGCGTATCGCATGCGCCGACCCCGTCGAGCGACGACGACGAGACGTAGCTCCGGATTCTCGCCCCGGGGCCCGTATGGCAGCGCCGCGGCACGACGTACTCGACCGAGAACCGTCCGCCGGTGACGTCGACCGTCCCGCGGAAGAGATCCTTGCCGGGCAAAACGTAATCGAGGCCGATGGGAACCCCCCCGGAGACCAGGGACTCGTGAACCCTCTGCTCGGACTCCTGAACGATCACGTCGGCGGTTCCGTTGAACGACGCGAGCGTCTGGCCGCCCTCCGTGATCGCCCCACTGACCCGGTACCGGTTGCCGGTGCGCATCGTGTCGATCGCGGCGGTCTCGTGCACCACTTTGTACGCCGGCATCGCGAGCATCATCGCCGGGTCGCCGAGGAGAATGTATTTCACGTTGTTGCTCTCGTACCCCTCGCGGGCGGCGATCGAGTATTTCGCGAGCTGAAGCGCGTAGCCGACCGGGCGCGTCCCCGTGCTGTCCTTCGACGTAAAGAGGTCCTTGAAGATCATGTCGTTGAGAAGCTCGTT
>DATCCP010000149.1:0-6750 GCA_036511215.1 Candidatus Krumholzibacteriaceae bacterium | reverse complement strand
GGCGAACGGCGGCCAGCCTCCCGCCGCCGTCGTCATGTAGATCTCGCCTCCCGTGTCGGCGACCCAGACCGTGTCGCCGCTCGGCGAGACCGCCGTTCCCGTGAGATCGGGCACGCCGATATTGAGCACGAACCTCTGAATCGAGGGCTCGTACCCCGCGTCGCGCACCTGATCAATCAGATAGCGCTGGCCGAGGTCCTTATGGAGCGACAGCGCATACCGCGTGCGGATCTCGGTCTTTCCGTCGTCCAGGACAATCGAATCGGCGCCGCTGAGGCCGCGTACGATGCGCTCGAGCCGTGCGGCATCCACCTTGTCGACGATCGTCGCCCCCTGCTGGAAACGGCCGGGCAAAGCGACGGAATCCCTTGCCGGAGGAAACGTTACGCAGAGAATGGAAAATATCGAGGATACGATAATGCGTATGCGAAAGGAGCTGTTCTCGTGGAAATCCGCCACAAAAGTCCTTCCCAAAAGAGGACATTACAATGTATTATAGCGTTTCAAAAATCCACGAGCAACAGAACCTTTGCCCGTCCCCCTGCGCGGAGGTAGGAGGATTTGCTTCCCTACAAGGACTATTTCGGTGCCGACGACGAAACCATGCAGAGGATCCTCTCCCTCGCTCTCGCGCGCGGCGGGAACCACGCCGACCTTTTCTTCGAGCATACGATCCTCAATCAGATCACGATGGAGGAGGGAATCGTCAAACAGGGAGAGAAGGTCATCGCGCACGGCGCCGGAATCCGCGTCGTGAAGGGGGAAGGGACCGGGTACGCATACACGGAAGAGATCACACTCGAGAAGATGAAGGAGGCCGCCCGCACCGCGTCCGCGATCGCCGACGCGAAGGCGGAAGTGGGACCGGTTTCGCTCGCGAGTGTCGCATTTCCCAACCGCTATCCGATCGAGGAACCGACCACCGGCGCCCCGCTCACAAAGAAAATCGCCTGGATCGAGGAGGCGGAACGCGCCGCGCGCGAATACGACCCGCGCATCATAAAGATGAGCGTCTCCCTCGCCGACGATCTGAGCACGGTGCAGATCGCCACTTCCGAGGGCGCCATCCTGCGCGACACTCGCCCCATGATGCGCTTCATCGTCACCGTCGTCGCCGAATCGAACGGCAACCGCCAGATCGGCACGTCGAGCGGCGGCGGCAGGATCGGCAACGAGTATTTCACCCGGCGCATGTCCCCGACGGAGCACGGGCGCGAGGCGGCGCGTCAGGCGATTCTCCTCCTCGGGGCGATCGACGCGCCCGCGGGCCCCATGGAGCTCATCCTCGCGCACGCCGAGTCGGGCGTCCTCCTCCACGAGACGGTCGGGCACCCGCTCGAGGCCGATTTCATCCGGAAGGGCACCTCGGCCTACACGAACCGCGTCGGGCACAGGGTGGCGAGCGAGCTCGTGACCGTGATCGACAACGGCACGATCGCGAACGACCGCGGCTCGATCAATTTCGACGACGAGGGAACGATCTCCTCGTCCACCGTCCTCATCGAAAACGGGATCCTGCGCGGCTACATGCACGACCGCATCAGCGCCGCGCTCTTCAGCGTGCCGCCGACGGGGAACGGCCGCCGCGAATCGTACAAGTACCCCCCCGCCCCGCGCATGACGGTGACGTACCTCGCAAACGGCTCGAGCGATCCCGAGGAGATTCTCCGCTCGACCCGCCGCGGTATTTACTGCAAGTCGTTCCGCGGCGGTGAGGTGGACATCTCGAACGGCGATTTCGTGTTTGTGCCCATCGAGGCATACCTCGTCGAGGACGGCCGCGTCACGGTCCCCGTCAAGAATCTCACGATCATCGGAAACGGCCCCGACGTCCTCTCGAAGGTCACGATGGTCGGGAGCGACCTCGCAATCTCGGACGGCCGGTGGACGTGCGGCAAGGGGCAGCACGTTCCCGTGGGCGTCGGTCTTCCGACGGTCAAGATTTCCGAGATCACCGTGGGCGGAAGCACAATCGGCGCCTGAGAGGGAGGAACGCGCGAGTGACCACCGACGAGATGAAACGATTCGCCGAGCGCACCGTGCAGAGAGCGCTCGCGGCGGGCGCCGAGACCGCCGAAGCCACGATGCTCCAGCGGATGGAGTTCACGGCGGAGGTGCGGAAGGGCGCCATCGAGAAGCTCATCGAATCGGTTTCGAGCACGATAGATATCGAGCTGTCCGTCGACCGGCGGAAGGCGCTCGTCTCGTCGAGCGATCTCTCGGCGGAGAGCGTGGCGGCGCTCATCACCGAAGGGGTCGAGCTCGCGAAGGTCATGGACCGGGACGAGTACTTCGCCCTGCCGGACGCCGCCGAGATCGGGGCGGCGCCGGACGATCTCGCGATATTCGACGCGGACTCGAGCGCGATACCGCCGGAAAAGAAGATCGCGCTCGCCCTCGAGCTCGAGCGAAACGCGCTGCGCATGGACCAGAGGATCATCCCCGACGGGAGCGCGTTCTCGAACAGCTCAAAGACGCTCGCCTTCGCCAACTCGCTCGGCTTCTGCGACGCCTACAGCCGCACGTCCCACACGCTCGCCCTCTCGTGCGCCGTCGAGGACAGGCCCGAGAACGGCGAGAACATCGGGAAGCGCCAGTCGTCGTATTGGTATTCGACCGCCATTCGCGCCCGCGACCTCGAGCCCCTCGAGGAGATCGCGTCGAAGGCGGTCTCGCGGACGCTCCGCAAGATCGGCGCCCGGAAACCGAAGACGTGCGAGGTGCCCGTCGTGTTCGATCCGGAGGCGACGCGGGAGCTCCTCGAATCGGTCGCCCACGCCGTAAGCGGCGGAAACATTTACCGGAAATCGTCATTCCTCGTCGATCGCCTGGGGACGCAGGTCGGCTCGCCGCTCGTCACCATCGTCGACGACGCGCTCATGAGCGGGAAGCTCGGCTCCCGTCCCTTCGATTCCGAGGGAGTCCGGTGCCGCCGGAACCTCGTTTTCGAGAAGGGGCTCCTGAGAAGCTACCTCCTCTCGAGCTACCAGGGGAGAAAGCTCGGCCTCAAGACGACGGGAAACGCCGGGGGAATCTCGAACCTCCGCCTCGAGCCAGGGACATGCGATCAGCGCGAGATACTCGCGAGCGTGAGCCAGGGGCTCTACCTCACCGCCCTCTTCGGCCCGGGCTCAAACTGGATGACGGGGGATTTCTCCCAGGGCGCGCAGGGGTTCTGGATCGAGAACGGGGAGCTCGCCTATCCGGTCGACGAGTTCACGATCGCAGGAGCGTTCCCCGCGATGCTCTCAGGCATCGTCATGGTCGCAAGCGACATCGATTGGCGAAGCCCGATCGCCGCTCCAACCATAAAAATAGAGAGGATGACCCTCAGCGGCACCTGACCCATCCTTTACGTAGAGGAGGCACGTGTGCGGAAATTCCTATCGTCGCTCCAGGCGGCATTGTTTCTCATTGCGATCCCCGGCGCGCTCCTCGCGTCGGATCAGCGCGCCGACGAGCTCATCGCAAAACACCTTGCCGCGCTCGGCGGAAGGCAGGCGGTCGCTGCGATCAAGTCGGTGGTCACCACGGCCGACATCGAGCTTATGGGGACCGGGCTCAAGGGCTCGGTGGAATCCCGGATCCTCCGCCCCTGCCTCTCGTACTCGGATATCTCCCTCGGCTTCTTCAAGATCAAGGAAGGGTACGACGGCGAGCGCCTCTGGATGGTCGATCAGAACGGCAAGCTCCAGTTCAGGCGCGACGCCGCGTCGCTCGAGTACCAGAAGACCGAATGCCTCCTCGAAAGCCAGGCGTATCTTTTCGGAGGAGCCGGATACGAACTGACCGCGCTCGGACGGGACACGATCGGCGGCACACCCTGCGACATCCTCAGGATCGACGTCGACGGGGGCACGAGCGCCCTCGTGTCTCTGAACGACTCGACGTACCTCATTCAACGCATCGAGCTCAAGGCGCCCGAGGGTGAGACGATCGAAACGTATGGAGACTACCGCCCGGTCGGCGGCGTCATGTTCCCGTTCTTCGAGCGGACCGAGATACCGGCGCTCGGGCAGCGGATCGAGATGCGCTGCAGGTCGATCACCCCGAACGAGAGGATCGATCCCGTCGTATTCCTGCCGCCGGCGGCCGACGTCAAGGACTGGCGCTTCACCCGCGGCGGCCGCGCAACGGAGATCCCGTTTCAATACAAGTACAACCATATCTTCATCCCCGCGCGGATCACCGGCTACGACCGCGACGTGCTGTTTCTCCTCGACTCGGGCGCGAGCATGACGGTCGTTGATTCGTCGATCGCCGCCGCGATGCATCTCGAGAGCGGCGGCACGATGCCCGGCGCCGGCGCCGGCGGCATGGCGAATTTTTCCATGACGCGCATTCCGGGGCTCACGATCGGGGACATCGAGTTCTCCGGGCAAACCGCGATCTCGTTCCCCATATCGGGCCTCCTGAAAACGTTCGAGGAGACGGAGATCGGAGGCGTCCTTGGGTACGATTTTCTGAGCCGGTTTGTCACAAGGATCGACTACGAGCACGGGGTCCTCACCTTCTTCGAGCCCGACTCTTTCCCGCGGCCCGAGGGCGCGACGGTCGTCGATGCGCCGCTCGTCCACAACCTCTTCTCGCTTCCCGCCGCGCTCGACGGCGTGAAGGGCGCCTTCTACCTCGACACGGGGGCCAATAGCTCCCTCCTCCACGGAGCCTTCGCTGATTCGACGGGGCTCGCCAAGGGCAGGCACACGCTCGCGATGGCGATTCGCGGCGCGGGAGGCGAAGAGAAGGCCTCCCTGTGCCGCTTCGACTCCCTCGCTATCGGAGGGGTCACGATCGCGAGGCCCGTGCTCGCGATCACGCGGGAAAAGAAGGGAATCAGCGTTCTCGAGAACGTCGACGGCGTGATTGGAAACGATATCCTCGAGCGCTTCACGGTGACGCTCGATTATCGCGCGCAACGCGTGCTGCTCGAGAGAAACTCGCGCTTCGGCGAGCCGTTTTTCAAGGATCGCTCGGGGCTCCAGATCGCGCGAAAGGAGAACGGGGCTTTTATCATTGTACGGGCCATATCCGACTCCCCGGCCGGCAGGGCGGGCTTCCGCGCAGGCGATATCATCGTCAAAGTCGCGAGAATGAAGGCGCAGCGCTTCAAGGATATGCGGGAGCTCCTGAGCCTCTTCGAGGCGAAGGAGGGCACGACGTACCCGATAGAGATCATGCGGAGCGGGCGAAGGTTGAAGCTCGCCCTGACGCTCGCGGAGTACATCTAGCAAAGGGGATCTGCTTGAACGCAAAAGTGAAATTTATCGGCGGAACGAGAACGGTCACCGGGTCCATGCACATGATAACGAACGGCAGGTCGCGGTTCATCATCGACTGCGGGCTGTTCCAGGGGCGGCGCGAGGAAACGTTCGAGCGAAACGCCCGCTTCCCGTTCGATCCGTCCGAAATTGAGTCGTGCGTCCTCTCCCACGCGCACATCGATCACAGCGGAAACCTGCCGAACCTCGTGAAACACGGATTCCGCGGGAGAATCTTCGCGACCGAGGCGACCCGCGACCTCTGCACCGCGATGCTCCCCGACAGCGGGCACATCCAGGAAGAGGACGTGAGATTCGTCAACAAGATCCGCAAGAAGCAGGGTCAACCGCCCGTCTCCCCGCTCTACACCCGGAAGGACGCCGAGAACGCGCTCAGGTTCATCGACGGATGCCGGTACCGGACTCCGATCGAAGTCGCCGACGGCGCCTCGGCCACGTTCTACGACGCGGGGCACGTCCTCGGGTCTGCGACCCCCCTCATCGATCTTCGCGCGAGCGGCGGCGGCTCCACGCGCCTCGCGTACGCCGTCGATCTCGGCAGGAAAAGCGCGCCTATTCTCAAGAATCCGGAGCAGCCGCCCGATATCGATTACCTTATCCTCGAGAGCACCTACGGGGGGCGGTTGCACTCACCGATCGAGGAGGCCGTCGAGGTGCTCGCGAAAACGGTCCGCGCGACCGTCGAACGCAAGGGCAAGATCATCATCCCGTCATTCGCCCTCGAGCGGACGCAGGAGGTCGTGTATTACCTGGACCAGCTCATCAAGCAGCGCCGCATCCCGGAGCTCCCCATCTACGTGGACAGCCCCCTCGCCGTCAACATCACCGAGATATTTATGAGGCACGAGGAGTGCTTCGACGAGGAAACGATGAAAAGGTTCCGCACGACCGGCGACCCGTTCGGAACGGACCGAATACGGTACATCACGGCCGTCGAAGACTCGAAGAAGCTCAACGGCGACCCTCGGCCGATGGTCATCATCTCGGCGTCGGGAATGTGCGAGTCGGGGCGCATTCTCCACCATCTGCGGAACAACATCGAGAATCCGAGAAACACGATCCTCATCGTGGGCTTCGTCGCAAAGAACACCCTCGGCCGGAGAATCGTCGAGCGCAGCGAGACGGTGAAGATATTCGGAGAGGAGCTCAGGCTGCGCGCCGAGGTCGTCGTCATCAACGCCTTCAGCACGCACGCGGATCGCAGCGAGCTTCTCGACTACGTAATGCCGCTCAAGGGCAGGGTAAAGGGAATCTTCGTCGTGCACGGCGACGAGGACCAGTCCGAGAAGCTCACCGAGCTCCTCAAGGAAAAGGGCTTCGCCGCACGCATGCCGCTCCCGGAGGAAGAGATTGAGCTCACCTGATCCCTGGAACGTCACGCCGGCGGAGGGAATCGAGATCCAGAAGCGGCTCTCTCCCCTCGTGCGGCGCTCATGGGACGGCCGCACGATCGAGCTCATCGCGGGCGCCG